>JBBSII010000096.1:0-10213 GCA_038232175.1 Thermomicrobiales bacterium | reverse complement strand
GCCGACACGACGCCCTAGAAAACCGCCGTGTACGAGTGCACCTCGCCCATCGCGCCGGAGTCGCCCGCGTTCGCGTGGGAGCGGCGGAAGTTGTCGCTCGTGATCCACGCCTGAAACGCGGCTTCGTCCTCCCAGTTGGTCATGGCGATGTAGATGGGGCTGCCGTCAACCCCTTCCTCCCGCAGCAGCGTGAAGTGCAGGCATCCCGGCACGTCGCGCATCCGCTCGTTCGCGTGGGCGAACCCCTCCTCGAGGCGGGTCGCGTTCTCCGGCGGGACGGTCAGTTTGTTCGTGACGACGTACATAGCGGGGTTGCTCCTCTCGTAGTCATGCGCGGCGAACGCGCGTCGCTCCCACATTGTACGCGCTCCTGAAAACCGGTGGGGGCGTCAGTACCCCGCCTTCGTGCTCACCGTGTCGCGCAGTTCGTCACCGGCGAGGAAGCGGCGCACGTTGTCCACGAGCAGTTCAATGCCGCGCTCCCAGTAATGCGGCGTGCGGGCGGCGGTGTGCCCGGTGACGAGGACGTTCGGCATCTCCCAGAGGGGAGAATCGGGCGACAGCGGCTCCGGCGTCGTCACGTCGAGGCCCGCACCGGCGAGCGTCCCGCCACGGAGCGCAGCGATGAGCGCCTCCTGATTGATGA
This sequence comes from Thermomicrobiales bacterium, assembly GCA_038232175.1. Lineage (GTDB taxonomy): Bacteria > Chloroflexota > Chloroflexia > Thermomicrobiales > JALYUS01 > JALYUS01. The sequence continues at coordinate 9,567 of JBBSII010000096.1, read as the reverse complement.
GCGCGCCCCGCCCGATGTTGTAGAGGTGGGCGGCGGGCTTCATCCGGTCGAGTTCGTCCCGGTCAATCGTGTATTTCGTCGCGCTCGTCAGCGGCAGGCAGAGGACGACGTGATCGGACTCCGCGAGCAGCGCGGGCAACTCGTCGCTCCCCATCAGCCGCGCGACGTAGGCGGGCTTGTGCCCCGGGTGCCGCTGCACGCCAAGCACGCGCATCCCGATGCCGTGCGCCTTGCGCGCCAGCGCGTCGCCAATGTCGCCCATCCCGATGACGCCAAGCGTCTGCCCTGCCAACTCGAACGTCGGGAAATCGGTCGTCTCGTCCGGCCAGTGGTGCTGGTCCTGCTGGTGGAAGAGGGGGCGTAAGCCGCGTGCGAACGCGAGCATCATCGCGAGGACGTGCTCCGCGATGTTCGGTGCGGCGATGCCGCTGAAGTTCGTCAGTGCGATGTCCCGCTCCGCGAACGCAGCGACGGGCAGGTCCTCGACGCCCGCGCTCGTCGCCGCCACCCAGCGGAGTTTCGGCGCGCTCGCGAGCATCTCCTCCGTGACCGACGCGCCGCCGATCAGCGCGTCCGCGTCCGGCAACTCCTCCGCCAGCGCCTCCGGGGTGAGGCAAATCGGGAACACCGCCTCCGGGAACTCCTGCTGCAACCGTTCGAGATAACGCGCCTCCAGCGGCATCCGCACGATCAGTTTCGCTGGTGTATCTTTGCCCTTGCTTTTGCCCATGGTCCCCTCCTTGTGCACGGTGGTGTGCACCGCACCAAAGCGCCGCACGACTTCGTTCTTTGCACAGGGGATGCCAGCCACGTTTATCGGGGCAGATTGCTCTGGGCAACCGCCTGCACGACGCCATCAAAACCCTTCGCAACGACGAGTGCGAGGGTGTCCGAGACGAGTTCGTTGAGCGACACACCTTGTCGGCGCGCTTCCTGAACGAGCGCGGTATGGACGGGTGGCGGGATGCGCACAATAAACTTCCCGCTTTTATTTTTCATCGTCGTATCATCAGCCGGTCGTGGCGGAGGCACAGGCCTGCCAAGCGCAAGGGCTGTTGCGATCCACGCCCGCTTTGCATCTTCAGCAAGTGTCAGCATCTCCTCGATCGTGTCGGCTGCTGCGATATGCCCCGGCAGTTCGGGAATCTCGCCACACCATGCATCGTCGTCCTCATCGCGCCAAATGACGAGCTGGTATGATTGTGCCGCGAGCGATTCGACCTCCGGAGTGATTGCGACCTCTTTCACCTTCCGTGCAGACATCATGTCCCTCATTACTGTAGATCTTCCGCGCGATTGCGCCGCGCTTCGATGATACTATCAATCGCCGCCAACGCCCGCTTCACATAGACCACCAACACCTGCGTATTGCCACCATGCGGCAACGGAACAGTCAGTTCACCAGGATACTCCTCATGCGTATAGACATAATGGGACGTGCCACTGCGCGCCTGTCGAACCTCGAAATCGTATGAAAGCAGCAAGATATTAAGATCGGCGAACCGCACTTGTTTCAGGTTTCAGATTGCTGCGGATCGCCACTTCGCGTTTATCTCGCTTCGCCATATCTGTATAGTATCACACTCGATACTATCCATCAGCGCAATCCCTCCGCAAATGTCGGCACATGGTCCGCCCACGGATACGCCGCCTCGAAGGCCGCCGACGCGCGGAGGACAGTCGCCTCGTCGTAGCGGCGAGCGACGATGTGCAGGCCGACGGGGAGGCCGTCCATCGTCCAACCGCAGGGGATGGTCGCGGCGGGCTGGCCGGTCAGGTTGAAGGGGTAGGTGAACGCCGTGAACTCCCACCCCTCGGTCGGCTGCCCGTTGATCGTCTCCGGCGCGAAGCGGTTGAGGCCGAAGGGCGGCACCGCGACGGTCGGTGTCAGGAGCAGGTCGTACGTCTCGAAGAAGGGCCACGTTTGCTGCCAGAGCGCCTCGCGCTCGGCGTGCGCCGCCATGATCTCCGCCACGCCGAGGTCGCGATACCGCTCCACGACCGCCGCGAGGCCGGGGTCCATCCGCGCCAGTTCATCCGCCGTCAGATGCGCGTTGCGGCCCGCGATCAGGCCATGGAAGAGGATGTCGATGGCGTGGCGCGGGTCGGCGAAGACGGGGTGCGCCTCCTCGACCGTGCAGCCGAGGTCCGCGAACCGCCGCGCCGCCGCTGTGGTGATCGCGCGCACCTCGGGATCGACGGGCAGGTAGCCGAGGTCCGCGCTCCACGCGACGCGCAACCCCACGATGCCGCCGTCGCACGCGGCGCGGTAGTTGACGCCGCTCCCCGGTAGCGATTGGCGGTCGTACTCGCGCGGCCCGGCCATCGCGTCGAGCATCAGGGCGGCGTCGCGCACGGTGCGCGCCATCGGGCCGAGGTGCGCGACATCCAGCCCGACCGTCGCGGAGGGGATGCGCCCATACTGCGGCTTCAGGCCGAAGATGCCGCAGAAACTCGCCGGCGTGCGGATCGAGCAGACGCCGTCGCTCCCCGTCGCAATCGGGGCCATCCCCGCCGCCACCGCAGCCGCGCTCCCGCCGCTCGACCCGCCGGGCGTCCGCTCCACGTTCCACGGGTTGACGCACGGCGGGCCGAGCCGGTTGTCTGTCGCGCTCTTCCAGCCGAACTCCGGCGTGTTCGTCTTGCCGACGATGATCGCGCCCGCGCCGAGCAGGTTGTCGACAATCGGATGATTCTCCTCCGGCACGAAGTGCTCATACAGCAGCGAGCCGCGCGTCGTGCGGATACCCGCCGTGTATGTCAAGTCCTTGATGCCGACGGGGATGCCATGCAGCGGGCCGAGCGGGTCGCCGCGCATCACCGCCGCCTCCGCCGCCCGCGCCGCACGCCGCGCCCCCTCATCCGTGACGGTGAGGTACGCGCGCAACTGCGGGTTGAGCGCGGCGATGCGCGCGAGCACCGCGTCCACCAGTTCAACGGGCGAAAGCCGCCGGTCGCGAATGGCGGTGGCCAGTTCCGTCGCGGGCGTGAAGCAAAGCGCGTCGACAGCATCAGGCACGGGTTTCTCCTTCTCGATCATTCATCGGCTATGGGCGCAGTATAGAGCACGAGGAAGTTTTTCCTAAACCCCGGTCCCTTCGCATCCTAGAGGGTACTGGGGGTACAGGGCTTTTGCATTCTCGTATTTCCGCCGGGAATACCCACCCCCTGCCCCTCCCGGCGCGGGAGGGGGTTCATTCTGTCTCCCTTCCGGCTCTCCTCTGGGCAGTATCGGGGAGGGGTTTGTGGCGAGAATGCATAAGCCCTGCAGAGGCACAGAGGACACAGAGACGGGAAGGGAGGGACATGAGAAAAAGAAAGGAGTGAAATGAAGCCCTTCTTTCTTCTCTTTCCCCTCTGTGTCCTCTGTGCCTTTGTGGTTCAATCGTTTTCGACCCCGCTATTCGAGGCGATGGGGCGGTCATTTCGGTGAATGTCGCACCTGCGGTCAAGGACGGTATCTTCGCGCAAGGTGGCACCCGTCTTGCAGTAGGTATCGCGTGGCGGCATGGAAAACAGCGCGCCGCGAATCGTCGCAGAGCATATTGAAAGGAGCCTTGCACACTATGGCCAATGTTGAGAAAACAATCGAGATCGACGCGCCCGCTGAGCGGCTGTACGCGATCTGGACGAACCCGCAGATGTTTCCGCGCTTCATGGAGAACATCGAAGAAGTGAGCACCATCGGGCCGAACAAGACCCACTGGAAGATGCAAGGTCCGCTCGGCAAGACGCTGGAGTGGGACGCGATCACGACCGAGCAGGTGCCGAACAGCATCATCGCGTGGAAGTCCGTCGAAGGCTCCGGCAACCTCGAGAACGAGGGCCGCGTGACCCTCAAGCCCCTCGGCCCAAACAAGACTGAGGCGACCGTTTCGCTCGGCTACTCCGACCCGCCCGGCGGCAAGGTCGGTGAGATCGTCTCCAAGGTGATCGCCGATCCGACCCATCGCCTTCAATCCGACCTCGAGCGGCTGAAGAAGCTCGCCGAGGGCAAGGACCCGAACGCGGACTGACCCAGCAGTAGACGGTAGACGGTAGACAGTAGAGAGAAAATGCACACACAGACGTCATGATGATGTCTGTGTGTTTGCTGTTGGGGCGGCTTCGGTGCTACGCTCTCGGGGTTCAGGAGGAGCGACGATGACGGAACCGGGGCAGCCGCAATTCTCCCGCCTCTTCACGCACGCGGAGGCGACCGCGCTCCTGCCCGCGTTGCGCCTGCGCCTCCGGCATCTCGCCGCGATGAAGCGGCAACTCGATGTCGTGCAGGGGGAGTTCGACGGCATTCAGGATCACGCGCGTGTGAACGGTCACGCCAGGCGGGCACAGGAACTGGAGGCGGAGTTGCACACCCTCCTGCACGACCTGAACGCGGAGATTGCCGCCATCACCGCGCTCGGCGTCGCGGTTAAGGACCTCACGGTCGGCCTCGTGGACTTCCCCAGCGCGCGCGACGGGCGCACCGTCTACCTCTGCTGGCGCATGGACGAGCCGACGATCACCGCGTGGCATGAACTGGACGGCGGCTACATTGGCCGCGAACCGCTGTAGCGACTTGTCAAGGCATCATCCGATACTCGCCAGAGACTATTCTATCGTCAATTTCCCGCATCTTTATTCATTGAGGATGCCTGTGTGCAGAAGGTTGTCGCGGGCTACCTGCGCTGTAAGCGGTAGATGATTGGCCGATTTCGCCTGACGACGCGCTTCAATTCCTCACAACGAATCATCTGCTCTTTAGCGAGAGCGTCTTCTGCGACATAGGCTTCCATCTCATCCAATCGTTGCTCTTCAAGCGGCCATTCTTCGATAAAAACGATTTGATCAATGAGATCCCACTCATCAATCGTGGCCTCAACGTTGGGCAGACGGCCCCACTGCTCTTCGAGGATGTCGAGGATGAGATCAATTCGTTGGTGAACGGTTCGTACTAATTGAGCCATTGAACATCTTCCGAGATAGAGAGGCGATTGATACCGCTTGCTTGATAACCAGATATGATTCTACTACTGCCCATTGTTCATCCACCACGACGCGCTGTATGAGATGGAGGAACACCGCACGCTCGCGATCCCCCAATGTTTGTTCTTGATATGTCAAGCCGCGAAATCGTAAACGTACAGCAACAATTCGTTCATCGAATGGGACATCGGCCATCCGGTCAATGATCCGCACGATTTCATCGTCCGTTACCGAACGGCGTGTTTGGACAAGGTCACGGTTGAGCAGATCACCGGATACTGGCTTGCCCGCGCGCCCTCTTGCCCCGGATTGTCGCCGCCCGTGTCATCTGCCAATGAATGCTCCTGCTCAGGCCCCGATGCATCCCGTTACCGGCGCAGGCGCATCCCCTGACCGGAGAGCACCGCATCGAGTTCGGCGCGGGAGACGACGCAGAAGTCGCCGGGGACGGTGTGCTTCAGCGCGGCCATTGCGTCGCCCATCGCGACGGCATGCTCCTCGTCGTCGGTCGTCAGGAGGCCGTGGAGGAAGCCCGCGCCGTAAGCGTCGCCCGCGCCAATCGGGTCGAGCGGTTGGAACTCCGCGCCGGGGCTGACGAAGACGCCGCGCTCCGTCGCCACGACGCTGCGCCGCGCCTGCAACCCGCTCGCCGCGTTGCCGCGCCGCTTGCCGACGCTCGCGACGGGCACGCCGAACTCCTCCCGCAGCCAGCGCGCCAACTCCACCGGCTTGCCCGTCGCGCCGAAGATGATCTTCATGTCGCTGCTGCCGGTGAGGATGACATCGACCTGCGGGAGCAGCTCGCGGAAGCAGATCGCCGCTTCCTCCGGCTTCCAGAGTTTCGCGCGGTAGTTGAGGTCGCACGAGACGGCGCACCCGGCCTCCTTTGCCGCCGCGACCGCCGCGAAGGTCATCGCGCGGCAACTCTCGGAGAGGGCGGGCGTGATCCCCGTGATGTGCAGGAGCCGCGTCTGGCGGAGGAGCGCGGGCCAGTCCCAGTCCTCCGGGGCCATCGTGGACGCGGCGGAGCCTTTCCGGTCGTAGACGATCTCCCCCGCGCGCGGCGCCGCACCGGACTCGAGGAAGAAGAGGCCGAGGCGCGAAGTCGCGGCGTTCGTCCAGATGATGTGACTCGTGTCCACGCCGTGGATGCGCGCCTGATTGCCGAGGATGTGGCCGAGCGACGTGTCGGGTAACTTCGAGAGCCACGCCGTGCGCGACCCGATCCGGCTCATCCCGACGACGAGGTTCAACTCCGCGCCGCCGACCGCGATGTCGAGCGACTGCGACTGCTCGATCCGCAGCCCGTTCGGCGGCGTGAAGCGCAGCATCGCCTCCCCGACGCCGATGCAGTCATACGCCCGCCCCTCCGCCGGTGGGAGCAGCGGCGCGCTTCGCACCTTCGGCGCGGATTCGTCCGTTGTGCCCATATCCGTCACATCGTCACGCTCGCCCTGCTCGTCCTGCACGCATTTCCTCCTTCGATCCCGGCCCCTCGTTCCCCGTGAAACGGTAGCATAGTTTAGCCACAGAGGCACAGAGGGCACAGAGACAGAAAAAGGAGAAAGGAGTATATGCCCGCTTCTCCTTCCCTCTTTATCTTCTCTGTGCCCTCTGTGCCTCTGTGGCGGAATTCCCTAGTCGATCGCCTTGCGGAGGAAGCCGCGCACGCCGAGGATGGTGAAGAGGACGAGGAAGAAGACCTGACCGAGCAGCATGTAGCCGACGCCCATGTGCGGCGTCTGCGGGACGAGCGCGGCGCGGAAGCCCTCGCTCGCGTAGGTCAATGGGCTGAAGCAGGTGACGACCTGAAACCAGCGCAGCGTGCCGAGGCCCGACCACGGGTAGTAGACGCAGCCCGTAAAGAGGAGCGGCGTCAGGATGAGCGAGAACATCAAGCCGATCTGGCTCGGCTGGACGAAGGTGCCGAGCGTCAACCCAAGCGCCGCGCCGCCGAGCGCGCCGAGCAGCGCCACCAGCGCGAGCAGGCCGAGATGGCCGGTGCTCACCGTGAACGCGCCACCGAGGATCAGCCGCCCGAGCGGGAAGATCATCACCCCCGCGACGAGGCCACGGACGGCGGCGAAGACCATCTTCTGCACCGCCACCATCCAGACGGGCAGCGGTGAGAGAAGGCGGTCCTCGATCTCCTTCGTGAAGCCGAACTCCAGCGTCAGCGGCAGCGCGACGGCCTGCATCGCCGTCAGCATCGTCGTCAGGCCGATGATGCCGGGCAGCAGGAGAACGCTGTAGCCCCCCTGCGCTGCGCCGATCTTCGGCAGCACCTTGCCGAAGATGAAGAGGAAGAAGAGCGGCTGCATGAAGGTCTGCGCGAGAAAGGCGGGCCACTCGCGCAGCGTCACCCAGATGTCGCGCCAGAGCAGGTTGAGGAAGGCGGTGGCGACCATCCGCGTGCGGTTCGGCGTCGCGGCGGGCGCGTGGCCCGACGCGAGGGTGATCGTGTTCGTATTCAATCGCGTAGCCCCTTCCCAGTGAGGTGGATGAAGACATCTTCGAGGCTCGGCGCGACGAGGTGCAAATCCGACAGTTCCAACCCCGCGTCGAGGACGACCTGCGCTGCCCGCACCGCCAGTTCACCGGCGCGCTCGGCGTAGAGGCGGAGCATCGGTTCCTCCGACCCGGCGGGCGGGGCCATCGGTGTCATGCCGGGCGCGCCACCACCGGGGCCACCCGGCCTGCCCTTGCCACGACCGCCGCCCATCATCGCCGCGACCCATGGCGGCGGCCCACCCGCGCCCGCGCTCACCGGCGGTCGCACCGTCGTCCACTCCGCCGCCGTGACGCCGGGGAAGCCTTGCACCGTCGTGAGGATCGTCGCCCTGGTCGCGTCCACGAGCGGCGATTCGGGCCGCTCGCGCACCCGCAGTTCGACGCGCGTCCCGGCGGGCACGAGGCGGCGAAGATTCTGCGGCGTGTCGAGCGCGAGAATCTTGCCGTGATCCATGATCGCCACGCGATGGCAGAGTTTCTCCGCCTCCTCCATGTCGTGCGTCGTCAGGAGCACGGTCAGGCCATTGCGATTCAGCGTCTCAATCATCTCCCAGAGGAAGAGGCGCGCCTGCGGGTCCAGCCCCGTCGTCGGCTCGTCGAGGAAGAGAATGTCCGGCGCGTGCATCAGCGCGCGGGCGATTAGGAGGCGCTGCGCCATGCCGCCGCTGTAGCGGTCCACCTTGTCGTTCGCACGGTCGCCGAGGCCGAACTGCTTCAGCAGGTTGGTCGCCCGCTCCTGCCGCTCCTGCCGCCCGAAGCCAAAGTACGCGGCGTGGAACGTCAGGTTTTCAATGGCCGTCAGCGAGCGGTCAAGGTTGTTCTGCTGCGGCACGACGGCGATGTGCGGCTTCACCGCGACCGGGTCCGCGACGACATCGACGCCGGAGACGTAGGCGTGCCCGCCCGTCGGCAGCACGCGCGTGGTGAGCACGCCGATCGTCGTCGTCTTGCCCGCGCCATTTGGGCCGAGCAGCCCGAAGACCTCGCCGCGCCGCACGGTGAAGTCGATGCCGTCCACCGCCTTGACCGGCCTGCTCGGATACTGCTTCTCTAAGCCCTCGACCGCCATGATCGTGTCGGCGTGCATCGCGGCCACCGGTTCCGCAACGCGCGCCGGGTTGGGGGAAAGTGTTGTCCGCGCCATGTTTGCCGTGCCTTTCTGTCCGTCCCGTCAAAACCGATTCAGTGAGCGCAAGTCATAACCTAGAATATACAATGTTGAATATGCTTCGTCAAGTGGTGCACCAATGCGGCGCGCGCCATGTCACGGCAATTCGCCGCGCTCGACCTTGCCAATTGCGCCTTCGATCCAGTGCAACTCGGCTTCCATGTGGGCAATGGAGAGGTGAAAATTCTCCGCGATGTGGCGCGGTGCGCCCATCCGCTCGACATCCGGCCAATTCGCCTGCCGGAACCCGTTGAGCGTGGCGCGGAGGATGTCCGCCCGCGTCCGCAACGCCGCCAGCAACTCGTCGTGCGGCAGCTTATTCATGAAGGTAATCGCGACCTGAAACGGGTCGATCACCGGTTTGCGCTCCCACCAATACTCGCGCAGCAGCCGCTGAAACTCGCGCGCACCTTCCTCGGTGATCGCGTACAGCGTCCGCGCGGGTCGCTTGCCGACTTGATCCGTGCTCACGGCCTCGACGAGACCTTCTTCCGCCATCTTGTTGAGCGCGAAGTAGATTGAGCCATAGGCGATCTGCGCCCATGCCTCGGCGCGCCACGACTCCAGTTCGCGCCGGATATCGTAGCCGTGCGCGGGTGATTTGTATTGCAGGACGCCGAGGATCAACAACCGTGCCGCAGACATACGCCCCCTTTCAGTACAAGTTTGTATATTCTATGCCGCATCACCGCGAAACGCGATAGACTCAACACGCTCCTCTTTATCGTCCGTTCTTCCCCTTTGCATGTGCATTCTCTCTATTCTCTGCCGGGTGCCCTCTGGGGGTAGCACCCCATTGAATCGTGGAGGGAGGAGTTGAAAGGGAACGGGTTCTGCGGCACGCTTGCTGGTGTTCGACGTCAGCAGGAGGAGTCGCATGAACCCGCAGGAACAAGTCTGCCACAATCGGCAGTGTTGGGTCT
>JBBSII010000095.1:0-10246 GCA_038232175.1 Thermomicrobiales bacterium | reverse complement strand
GGATCGTGATACGATGGCGCCCACGATGAACCGCAGACGTACCGTTTGATGCGAAGGAGGGACGGATGGCCACACACGTTGAAACAGCGCCCGTCGATCTGGACGCGCTCTGGCGTCCGTTCACCCAGCACGCGCTGCGGCAGCCGCCGCTCGTGATGGTGGAGGGGCGCGGCTGCACCGTCACTGATGCCTCCGGCAAGGAGTACATCGACGCGATGGCGGGCCTCTGGTGCGTCAATGTCGGCTTCGGGCAGGAGCGACTCATCGAGGCGGCGGCGAATCAGATGCGCCAACTGCCGTACACGCCCCTCTCCCGCCCCGCGCCCGTCTCGCTCCAACTCGCGGAACGCCTCACACAGGCGCTCCCCGGCACGCTCAACCACGTCGTCTTCGTCAACAGCGGCTCCGAGGCGGTCGAGACCGCCCTGAAGATCGCCCGCCAGTACGTGCAGCAGCGGTACCCGACGCAGAACCGGACGAAGATCATCGCCCGCTATCGCGGCTACCACGGCTGGACGATGGGCGCGCTCGGCGCGACGGGGCAGTACGCGCGCAAGACGCGGTTCGAGCCGCTCCTGCCCGGCTTCCTTCACGTCCGCCCGCCGGACACCTTCCGTCTCTTCGCGGGGATGACGCCGAGCGCGGCGGCGCACCTGCTCGCGGAGGAGTTGGAGCAGGTGATCGAGTTCGAGGGGCCGGAGAGCATCGCCGCCTTCATCGGGGAGCCGATCATCGGCGGCGGCGGCGTGATCGTGCCGCCGGACGAGTACTGGCCACTGATCCGCGCGATCTGCGACAAGTACGGCATCCTGCTCATCCAGGACGAAGTGATCACCGGCTTCGGGCGCACCGGCACGATGTTCGGCTGCGAGCACTGGGGCATCGTGCCGGACATCATGACGATGGCGAAGGGCATTTCGAGCGCGTACGTCCCACTCGCCGCCACGGCGGTGTCGGACGCCGTCTTCGCGGCCTTCCTCGGCGATGTGAAGGACAATGTGCAGTTCAACCAACTGAGCACGTACGGCGGCCACCCCGTCGCCTGCGCGGTCGGGCTGGCGAACCTCGCGGTGATCGAGGATGACGGCCTCGTGGCGAACGCGGCGGCGATGGGCGAGCGACTGCGGGCGGGCCTCCGCGCAGTGCAGGGGCGGCGGGATGTCGTCGGTGAGGTGCGCGGCAAGGGCCTCCTCTGCGGCATTGAACTCGCGCAGCCCGGCACGACCGATCCCCTGCCCGCCGAGCAGGTGAACCGCGTCATCGCGGCGGCGCAGCGGCACGGCGTGCTCATCGGCAAGAACAGCGCGACCGTGCCGCGCCTCGAATGCGTGCTGACGCTCTCACCGCCCCTCGTCATCACCGCCGAGGAAGTGGACCGTGTCGTCGATGCGATCGACACCGCGCTCGGCGAGATCGGTTAGCGCGAAGTGCAATCGCATTGAGCCTGGGGAGGATCGGTGGCGGCGGCCTTTAGAGTCGGTTGCAAAACCGTTCCCCTCCCCTCTCCATCGCCGCCGTGAATTGCGTGTGTCCAAGCATTCGGGCGATGGCTCCGTACGAGAGGGGTCGGGGGTGAGGAATTGAAACCGGCTCTTAGCCTACCGCAGCGAGGAACGGCAGGCTAAAGCCCGCTGCCACCGATCCGCCCCAGGCTCTCGCCATGTTCAATATTCAATGTTCAATGTTCAATCATCGCTCCTGATAGCTGGAAATGGTGCTGTAGCCTTCCGTCATGTCCACACCAATGCTCCTCTGGTCGTCGAAATCGAATATCATTGTTGTACCGATATTCACGAAGCGAAAAACTTTCCCCGTAAGACACTGGCATAGTTCTTGACTATGCATTCGTATATCGCGCTCATAAAAGCGTGAGGACGTTACGAATGGTTCGTAACTTCCGTGTTATAATGGGAGATTTTTCCCTTCGCGAAAGGAACAGGCAGGTATGCGGCGAACATTGGGTCGCGGCGCGCTCATCGCGTGTACGTTGACAGCGCTTCTCATGATTTCCATCGGCGGTGTCACGGTGGGGGCGCAGACGCCGACCGCCGCGCCGGTGACGGGCGGCGCGACGTTCACGGGCAAGATCACGAAGACCAGCCCGCTCACGGTTAACTCGAACGGGCAGGATCGTCAGATCAACGCCACGGGCAGCACGATGATCGTCCGCGACGGCAAAGCGGCGACGGTTGGGGATCTCAAGGTGGGCGATCAGGTCAATGTGACCTCGAACCCGGACAACACCGTCTCCAAGATCGAGACGACGAACGCCGCGAAGAGCGGAGGGGCCGGCTTCCTGAAGTGGCTCATCCCGCTCCTGATCGCGCTGCTCATCTTGGGGTTGATCCTCTACCTGCTCAGCCGCCGCAAGAAGGACGCCTTCGTCCTTGAGCGCGACCGGACAAATACCACCCCTGGTGACCGGACGAACACCCCGCGGTCGTAACCGCGCACTGCACATTGGCACCGAAAAGACTGGGACAAGAAAAGGAGTCACGTACATGGCTGAGTTGGAAATTGACCGCGACGAGCGCGTCGTCTCCGGGGACGGTATGGAGATTGGTCGCGTCAAGCACGTCATCGTGGACTCGATGACGAAGCAGGTCACGGACCTCGTCGTTGAACAGAACCACGAGGAGCGCCTCATCCCGATCACCGAGGTGGAGCGCGGCACCGGCGGCGAACTGATGCTCCGTGCGGCGCCCGCGAACGCGATGCACTTCATGCGCGACGAGTATCACGCGGTGGACGAGGATGAGATCAGCACCATGCGCGCGAGCGGTGGCGGTACGGGAACCGTCGAGTCCGCCACCGATGACTCCGTGGTGATCGATGACGCACGCGCCGCCGACATGTCTGCGACGACCCGTCAGCAGCCGATGCCGGAAAAGGGCATGCGGCGCGAGCAGACGGCGCGCGACGGGGAGAACATCACCGTCCCCGTGGTTGAGGAGAAGCTGAAGGCGGGTGTGCGCGAGACCGAGGCCGGCAAGTTCCGCCTCTCCAAGCGCGTCGTCGAGGAGCAAAAGTCCATCGACGTGCCGGTGGAGCGCGAGGAAGTCTTCGTCACCGATCGTGCGGTCAACCGCCGCCCGGCGACTGCGGAAGACATGAAGATGATGGATCGCGACATCGAAGTGCCGCTGCGCGAGCAGGAAGTCGTCACCTCGAAGGAAGCCCGCGTGACGGGCGAGGTCCAGGTTCGTAAGGAAGTGAAGCAGGAGACGGAGCGGGTGACGGACACCGTGCGCCGCGAGGAGGTGCGCGTCGAGAAGGAAAATCCCAACAACCCGCACATTCACATCGAGAACGAAGAGAAGCGCAAGCCGTAGCCAGCGCGTCTCGATAGCCACGGGGTGGCCCACCGTTGTGGTGGGCTACCCCGGAAAACACGAGGAAGGGAATCATCATGAGCGGATTGGGCGATAAACTCAAGGGCAAAGGCAACGAGATCAAGGGCGATGCCAAGCAGACCGTGGGTCAGGAGACGAATGATACAGGCATGGTCGCCGAGGGCAAGATGGACGAGGCGAAGGGCGAGGGCCAGGGCATCGTCGGCAAGGTGAAGGGCGCGGTCGAGGACCTCAAGGACAAGGTCAAGAAGGACTAGCCACGATGGACGAACGCGGACGTGGCGCGCCAGCGCATCAGGCAGCCCCGAAAGTCGGGATGTTGGTCATATCAAACACGCCGTGGACGGGCACGGTGGCGGAGGTTCTCGCCGCATCTCCCAGTGAGGAAGGCGCGCTCCGCGTCGCATGGGACGGTGACGGGGAGACTATCGTGCCGCAACACGCCTGCACCGTCGCCGACGGTCGCGTGATGGTGCAGTTCGCGGCGGAGGCGGAGTCTGGTATGGCAACCCGACCCGATGCGATGCGGATTGATCGCGAGCAGATCACTGTCCCGATCATCGAGGAGGAGCTTTCCACCGAGACCGTCTGGCGCGATGTCGGCTCGGTGATGATCCGAATGCACACGGAGAACCTGCCACAATCGTTCACGGCGGAGACCGAGCGCGAGGAGTTGGTGGTCGATCAGGTGGCCATCGGTCGGGAGTTGGCGGAGGGCGAGATCGTCGCGCCGCGACAGGAGGGTGATCGCTACATCATCCCGATCGTCGTCGAGGAGGCGGTCGTCGTGAAGCGGCGCGTGCTCGTCCACGAGCTGGTCGTGACGAAGCGATCCGTCTCCACAACGCAGACGATCGAGACGACGATTCGCCGCATCCATCCCAAAGTTGAGAGCGGCGCGCTCGCGGATCGGACGCACATCGCGTCGGGCGTCGCACAGTAGGGGAGAGTCCCGCAGAACCATGATGCACGATGAAGGTACGGAACGAAACGATCATCAGAAGGAGCACACAGTGAGCATGCGGAGCAATACGAACATGGGCGAAGTCATGAAGGGTGCCGAGGTCTACGACGCGAACGGTGAGAAAGTTGGCAAGGTCGTCGAAGTGGGGCGCAACTCCTTCAAGGTGGAGAAGGGGTTCATCTTCCACAAGGACATGCACCTGCCGATGAGCGCGGTCGCGCGGATGCACGACAATCACATCCATCTGAATGTAGCGAAGGACCAGGTCATGACGATGGGCGCGGAGCAATTGCCCGCCGAAGGCCACGAGTGGTACGGCATGAACACCCGAGAAACGGGCCGCACAACGGATCGCGCGATGACCGGGCGCGAGGGCGAGAACATCAGCGTCCCGGTGGTCCAGGAAGAACTGAAGGCCGGCGTCCGTGAGAAGGAAGGCGGCATGGCCCGCGTCACGAAGAACGTGGTCGAGGAGCAGAAGTCCATCGACGTGCCGGTGCAGCACGAGGAAGTCTTCGTCACCGAGCGCGCAGTCAATCGCGCCGCGACGCCGGAAGATATGAAGATGATGGATCGCGACATCGAAGTGCCGCTCAAGCAGCAGGAAGTCGTCACCTCGAAAGAGGCGGTCGTCACCGGCGAGGTCAACATCCGCAAGGAAGTGAAGCGTGACACCGAGCGCGTGACGGACACCGTGCGCCGCGAGGAAGTCCACGTCGAGGACGCGGGCAACAAGCGAGTGCATGTCGAGGGCGAGCGCGGCACGCGCGGGCAGGCGGACACGGGCGGCGGGAAGACCGTCACCGACAAACGGCAGTACGACGCGCAAGGCAACCTCGTCTCCGAGACGGAGCGTGTCGACGACACACCGAAGCGCTCGCGATAGGACGCGGGTCATCCGCACCGATAGTGTGGGCGCCACCGTGGCGCCCACACTTCTTGTCCGGTTCAACACTCGAAACTCGAAGACTGACTTCCGCGCATAACTCGGTTTTCCCCGGTGGTGGCGGGCTTCAGCCTGCCACAGCGAGGGCACGCTGAGGCCCGCCACCATCTTTTCTCGCGTTTGCACTCAGTTATGCACGGATGTCGTCGAAGAAGGGATTGATGCATGAGCAAACGATTTTCGCTCCTCGTCGCCTTGATGATCGGCCTGCTCACGGCCCTCGCATTCACGGTTACGCCCACCGGCGCGCAGGGCACCGCGACTGCTGCGCCCACCGCCACCACGGCGGCAACGGGAGCAACGGGGACGGTCGGTGGCACGGGCACCGCAACAACGGGCACAACACCGGCGGGCACGACGACGGGGACCGCCTCCGCCACATCAGCACCGACCGCGACCGTGGTGAGCGGCACGACGACGGGTGCGACGGTCACGGGTAGCGGCACAACTGCGGCTGGTACATCTGCTGTCACCGCGACGCGGGCGGCAACAGGCACCGCAGTCGGTACAGCAGGGATCAGCAGCACGGCGATTGCTACCGGCACAGGTGGTGGGACGACCGGGACGACCGGGTCACCCCCGGCAACGCTCCCGTCAACCGGTCAGGCGCGAACGGCCGCGTCGGGTACCAGTGGGCTGATGGTCGTGATCGTCGCGGCGCTCGTCGCCATGGGCGCGGGCTTCGCGCTGAAGCGTCGCGCGTTGCGGGCGTAACGAAACAACACTGTTCGCGCGAGGGCGGCGACATTGGTTGCCGCCCTCGCGCGTGTCGAGCCAACATCAACATACGGAGGAGCACATGATAGTAGCAGCGGTGACGACAAGTGTGCAGAGCACGGGCGAGGCGATACGCACCGCATTCGCCGACGCGCTGAGCGTCTTTTTCACTTTCATTCCCCATCTGATCGGCGCGATCATCGTCCTCATCATTGGGGTCATCGTCGGCCGGATCGTTGGCACAATCGTGACGAAAGCGCTCCGGGCGATGAAGTTCGATCAGGTCGCGGAGCGCGCGGAGATCGGCCCCTTTCTTCGCAACGCCGGGATCAAACTCGACGCCGCCGGGGTGATCGGGGACCTCATCAAGTGGTTCATCTACATCATCTTCATCCAGGCAGCGGCGAACATCCTCGGCTTCGCCCAGTTGACGGTGATCCTGAACCAGATTCTGGCGTTCATCCCGCGCATTGTCGTGGCGTTGATCATCCTGCTCGTCGGCGCGCTCGTGGGCAAACTGCTCGCGGACGTGGTGCGCGGGGGACTGAAGACGGCAAAGTTCGGCAGTGCCGATACGCTGGCGAACATCGCCCGCTACGGGGTGCTCGCCTTCGCGGTTGTCGCGGCGTTGAGCCAGCTGGAGATCGCCCCGGCGATCGTCAACACCCTTTGGACGGCGGTGATTGGCGGCGTCGCCCTCACCATGGCAGTCGCATTCGGCCTCGGGGCGCGCGACGCGGCGGGCAGTGTCGCCACGGGTCAGATGATCAAGGGCGACATCCAGCCGGGGATGCAGATCAGCGTAGACGGGCAGCAAGGCTCCGTCGAGAAGGTGGGTACCGTGTACACAACAGTGCGCACGGACGGCGGGATGGCACTCATCCCCAACGCCGAACTCGCTCGGAAGACCGTGACGACGACGGGTGGCGGCGGCCAGCAACCTCCTGGCAGCCCGCCGATGCGCGCGTAACAAACGAACGGCGAAAGACGGCCCGACCGGACAACGGCGGGCCGGAAAGGATTCACGAATGAGCTTCTTGAACGGATTGGACGGCGACTTTCTTAAGCGCCTCGCGGGCGGGAACATCAGTCCGGAACAGCCAAATGATCAGCGGGACATGGGCCAGTTCCTGGGAGGCGTCCCGCAGGACACCTTCCAGGAGCACACCGTCGACGCGATGAGCCGGGTGGACCCGCAGGAGTATCAGAATCACATCACCCCCGGCGTCGGCGGGACGAACCCGCTCGGTGGTCTTGGCAAGGGACTCCTCGGCTCACTCGCCGGGAGCTTGATGGGAAATATGCTCGGCGGTCAGATGGGTGGCGGTATGGGCAGCCTCATCGGTTCGCTCGCGGGCAGCATGGTGGGTGGTCAGGCGGCGCAGGGCGGCATCGGTGGGTTGGCGAACATGCTTGGCCTCGGTCACAGCGATCCGCAGCAGATGGACGAGAACGACGTCGCGAAACTCGCAACGCACGCGCAACAGAACAACCCCAGCGCGCTCGCAGCGACGGCGGCGCAATACCAGAATCAGCCGAACGTGCTACAGGGGCTCCTCGGCAACAAGGGGCTGCTCCTCGCCGGGGCGGGCCTCGCCGCAGCTGCGATGCACGGGAAGATGCCGGGGGTCACGCCCCGGTCCTAAGGTCGCGTTGCGGTGCGCAACGCATGATCGCTGGACAGAAAGGACGAGACGACATGCCAAATACGAAGCAATCGGGATCATGGAAAGCGGAACGGACGACCGGGCGCAAGTACTCCGGTGGCGACAGCGACACGAAGCCCGGTCCGGGCGAGCGGGATAAATTCTGGGTGTCCGGGTACACCCGCGCGGACGGGAGGAAGATCGCGGGCTATTGGCGGACCAATCCCGACGCGAAGAACCCCGACGCGCATCGCTAGATGCATCGCACGATCGAGATCACCGTGCCGCCCGCCGCGACGGACCGTCTCCTGGCGGAGCTGGCGCTGATGGACGGCGTGATTGGCCTGACGATCGGTCGGGGGGCCTCCTGCAAACCTCCGGGAGACGTCGTGACCGTCCACGCGCTCAACCGTGACACGGACGCGGTGCTCAGCTGCGTGCGACGCGCGGAGGTATACGGACCCGTGTCCGTCGTGACCGCCGAGACGGCGAGCATCATCGACCCGGCACAGCGCGAGCGGATCGAGGACGACATCGATGAGGCGGTCTGGGAGGAGATGGAGACGGGGCTGCGGCATCAAGGTCGCGTCACGACGAACTTCCTCATCCTGATGGCGCTGGGCGGGGCTATCGCGGTGGTCGGGCTTGTCTCCGACCCCGTGCCGCAAGTCACCGCCTTCGTGGCCGCCTCGATCATCGCGCCGGGCTTCGAGCCGATCGTCAAGATTCCGCTCGGGCTTGTCCTGCGGCGCGGGAACGTGGTGCGGCGTGGCCTGATTTCTTCGGCGGTTGGCTACCTCGTGCTGATCGGCGTCGCCGCGCTCGTCTTCTTTCTGCTACACCTCACCGGCATCGTTACCACTGATGATCTGATCCACAACCGCGAAGTCGAGCGCCTCGCGCACCCGAACGCCCTGGATTTGGTCGTCTCCGCCTGTGGCGCGGTCGCGGGCGTGACAATGGTAGCATCATACCGGCGCAGCGTGATCGCCGGGCCGCTGATCGCGCTGGCATTCGTGCCGGCTGCCGCGCTGGTCGGGGCTGCACTTGTCTTAGGGCGGTGGACACTGTTCTTCGATGGGATAAAACGGCTCGCCATCGATGTTGCGCTGCTCGTTGTCCTGGGTGCACTCGTCCTCGCCGTCAAGCAGGTGACGGTCCATCGACGTGCGCCGCTCGTTTGAGGGTGTAACCGTAGTGGCACAGGGTTCGCCACCTCTGCCGACCCCGTACGAAGATTCTGGGTTTCGGAGTATACTCGCACCGACGGCAAGAAGATCGAGGGATAGTTCCGCGCCGCTCCGGCCGCAGCCGACGGTGGACATCGCTAGCCATTGGAAGGAACGATGGGTGGATCCGCGAGAAGATGCGGCTCCCTACAGAAATGAGTCGGGAGAGGATAATGCGTACTCGCAACGATGGACACGACGACCCACCCGTGCGCACGCTGCGTTTCGAGATCGCGCCGCGTTCCATACTCCTGATTCTCGTTGTCATCGCGGGCATCCTGCTCGTCGCGCGCCTGTGGGAGATCATCCTGATCCTCATCATCGCCCTCGTGCTCGCCGGCACCTTCAGCCCCGTCGTCACGTGGCTGGAGCGGCATCGCGTCCCGCGTTCCCTCGCGCTCGGCCTCATTCTCATCGCTCTACTTGGCTTCGTCGTCGGCTTGGGCGTCCTCATCATCCCCGCCTTCGTCCACCAGTTCGGCACGCTCTCCGCCGACGCGCCGCGGATTCAGGCGCGCCTCGCGGACTTCGCCGCCCGCGTGCCGCCCCTCGCCGGGCAGGCGGATGCCATCCGCTCGGCCACGCCCAACCGACTCTTCGCGCCCATCGGGGCGTTCGCGCTCAAATCGGCCGGCGCTACGGCACAGTTGGTCGTTCTGGCCGGCACAACGGTCGTCATCGCCTTCTATCTGATCGCGGATCACGAGCGCGTGCAGGGCTTCCTGTTCGCGCTCCTGCCCCGCCACTACCACATTCGCACCGCACGGGTGCTGCTCGACATGGAGACGGTCGTCGGCGGCTACATGCGTGGGCAGGCAATCACCTCGCTGTGCATCGGGGTGTTCGCCTTCATCCTCCTGCGGGTTACCGGTGTGCCGGCTGCCCTGCCGCTGGCAATTCTGGCGGCGTTTGCGGACCTCATCCCACTCATCGGTGGGGTGCTGGTCGTCGCGCCGTCCGTCCTGTTCGCGCTGACTATCGGCCCGCTCCAGGCGGTCATTGTGCTGGTCGCCCTCGTGGTGTACCAGCAGTTCGAGAGTCACCTGCTCCTGCCGCGCGTCTACGGCCAGAGCCTGCGCCTCTCGCCGCTCGCGGTGATCGTCGCGCTGCTGATCGGCGGGACGCTGCTTGGCATCGTTGGGGCGCTGCTTGCCCTGCCGATGGCGGCGGGAATCCGCGTGCTCGTGGAGAACTTCCGGATCGAGTTGCCCGGTGATCAGGAGGGCGAGCAGGAGGAGCGCGCGGAGGACCTGCACGCCGAAGCGGCGTACGCCACACAGGCGGAGGGGTCGTCCGCAGTGGAGGCATCGATGATGGCGACGGCAATCGCCGAACGGATGCAGGATGCCGAGGAGAAGGAGACGGGGAACGTCGAAACGCCCATCGAGGAG
>JBBSII010000094.1:0-10315 GCA_038232175.1 Thermomicrobiales bacterium | reverse complement strand
CTTCCACCCCGCCGCGTCGAGGAGGTCGTTCGCCTTCTTCGGGTCGAATGCCCACTCACCGCCGCCCCAGATCGTCGGGATGACGGTGTTCGTCGAGGCGCCGGCCGGGCCGTAGAGGTTCTTCGCCATCGCCTCGCGGTCAATGGAAAGGGCGAGCGCCTGACGGACATTCTTGTCCGTCCAGAACGGACTCTTGCTCTTCGGGCTGCTCTTCTCGCCGTCAATCTCCGTGCTCGGGTCGGAGAAATTGACGTAGATCTTCTCGGTGCTCGCACCGGGAATAACGTCCAGGACGGCCCCGCTGTCGGTCAACTGCTTGAGGATTTCCGGCGCGACTTGCGGGTTCCACGCATAGTCCGCCTGCCCCGTCTGCACGGCCTTGACCGCCGTCGCCGCGTCGCCGCCACCCTTCATTTCAACCTTCGCGAAGAAGGGGGCGTTCGGCTCGCGAAACTTCTCGTTCGCGCTGTAGCTGACATGGTCGCCCGATGCGAATTCCGTCACGACGTACGGGCCGGTGCCGATCGGCTTCTGATTGTACGGGCATTGCGTGGAGACGGTGCAGGTCTCCAGAATGTGCTTCGGCAGCACCGCGCCATTGTTGCCGGTGAAGGGGAGGTACCAGACCGCCGTTGGCGCCTTGAAGGTGATCTTCACGGTGCTCTTGTCCGGGGCGGTGATGTCCTGAATGATGTCGTAGTTCGTGATCGTCGTCGCGCCCGTCTTCGGTTCCATGATGTACTTCCATGTGAAGATAACATCATCCGCCGTCAAAGGCTGGCCGTCCGACCAGGTGACGCCGTCCTTCAGTTTCCACGTCACGCTCGTACCGTCCGCCGAGAGGCCGCCATTCTGCGTGGAGGGAATCTCCTTCGCGAGGAGCGGCACATCCGGCACGGTGGCGCCGCTGCTCACGGTTGCCAGTGGCTCGACCACCAGTCGCGAGGCGTCGAAGTCCTTCGTGCCCTGTGAGAGGTGCAGGTTGAGGATCGTCGGCGCCTGCCACCAGAGCAGGCGGAGCGTGCCGCCCTGCCCGCGCTTCGAGTCCGCCGGGAGGGTCAGGTTCTGGAGCGCCGGTGCGGACGCAGTCGTGCTACCCGCAGCGGTCGTGCCGCTCGCGGCGGGCGCTGCCGCCGAACCGGCGGGCTTCGTTGCGGCGGCTGCCGCGCTCGTTGGCGCCGTCGTCGCGCCACTCGCGGTTGTCCCGGTGGTGGCCTTCGGGGCCTCCGTCGCGGTGCTCCCCCCGCCGCAAGCGGTGAGCAGGAGCGGCAGCGCCATCAGGCACGCCGCAAGCCAGCCGAGCGGTTTCGGAATCGGGGAATGGGCCGGTGTTCGCATCATCTCTCCTTGTCGTATGACCAGTGTCACAACATGTCGCGTGGGGGGTATTCTCGCGAACTCGCCCCACGCTGTCAACTGCCAAAATTCCGTTGCGTGCTATTTCTTCAGTGTCCAGTGGCCGATGTTCCATGCCTCCGACGAGAAGGGGGAGAACTCCTGATTGATGAGGTCCGGCCGGTGCGCCGAGACATCATTGCGCACGATGATCGGGACGCGGACACCGGCGGCGAGGATGTACTCATCGAGTTGCTTGGCGATCGTTGTGCGCTTCTCGACGCTCAGTTCGCGCTTGAACTGGTCGTACATTTCGTCGTACTTCGCGTCCGACCAGCGATTGACGTTGGAGTTGCCCCAGTTATTCGCCTTCGACGTGATCTGCGCCGTCGTGAACTGCTCGAAGAAGGACTGAGAGTCCGGGTTGGAAGAACCGGTCGCGTACAACTCGAAATCCACCGTGAAGCGCCGCAGGGAATCCGCGTTATCGGGCTTGCCAAAGAAGACGGAGGCGTCCACTGACCGGAGGTCGAGGTTGATGCCGAGTTCTTTCAGGCTCTGCTTGATGACCTGCAACTCCTTGTCCCGCTGGTTGGTGACCGAGGAGCGGGCCGTCATGTTCATTTTGACGCCGTTCTTCTCGCGGATGCTGTCCGAACCCTTCTTCCAGCCCGCTTGATCGAGGAGATCTCCCGCCTTCTTCAGGTCGTAGGAGAAGGGGAGGCCCTTGTCGCCGCGCACGATGGGGATGAGCGTGTTGCCCGCCGTGCCGCCCGGCCCCCAGAGATTCGTGGCGATGGACTGGCGATCCACCACATAGGTGAATGCCTGCCGCACGAGAGGATCGGAGAAGAAGGGGTTCTTCGATTTCGGGCTGGAGAGTTCGCCGTCCACTTCGGTGCGCGGGTCGGCCGTATTCAGCACGAGCTGCTCGACGTAGAAACCGGGCCGGATCGGGACGGTCTTCCCCGCATCCGTTAGTTGCTTGAACACCTCCGGCGCGACGGTCATGTTCCATGCATGATCGGCCTGACCGGTCTGCACGGCCTTCGCCGCCGTCGTCGCGTCGCCGCCGCCCTTCATCTCCACCGTGGCGAAGTAGGGCGCGTTCGGCTCGCGGAACTTCTCGTTCGCGACATAGTTGACGACGTCGCCGGGCCTGAACTCTTTGACGACGTACGGGCCAGTGCCAATCGGCTTGTTGTTGAAGTCGCAGTTCTTGCTATCCGTGCACTTTTCCAGGACGTGTTTCGGGATGATCTCCCCGCCATCCCCGACGAAGGGAATGAACCAGGCGGCGGCGGCGGCCTTGAAGGTGATCTTCGCCGTCGTCTTGTCCACCGCCTCTACTTTCTCAATGTCCGAGAAGAGGGTGGTGTTCGTCGAGCCGGTCTCCGGCTTCGTGACGTACTGCCAGGTATAGACGACGTCGTCGGCGGTGAGCGCGTCGCCGTCAGACCAGATGATCCCGTCCTTCAGTTTCCACGTCACAGTCTTGTAATCGGCGGAGATGCCGCCATTCTGGACGGAGGGGATCTCCTTGGCGAGGATTGGGATATCCGGCACGAGCGACTTCCCGCTGATCCGCGCCAGCGGCTCCGTGACGAGCGCGGCGGCGTCGGAGTCCTTCGTGCCGGTGGAGAGATGCTGATTGAGGATCGTCGGCGCCTGCCACCAGAGCAGCCGGAGCGGGCCACCCTCGCCGCGCTTCGTCGTCAGCGGCGTGCCGAAGCCCGTGCCGCTCGCCTGCGGCGCGGCCGTGCCGGTTGTGACGGAGGCCGCCGCCGTGGTGCTCGCGGGCGCCGCGCCTGTGGTGGCGGCGGGGGCAGTGGTGCTCGCCGGTTTCGTCGCGGCGGCAGCCGGAGCGGTCGTCACCGCGCCGCTCGCCGTTGCGCCCGCCGCCGGAGTATCCGTCGCGACGCTATTGCCGCCGCACGCGGCGAGCAGCATGGGCAGCACGAACAGGAGCGCGGTCAGCCCTCCGAGTGGGCCACGCCTTTGCTTGATTCCCAGGGACCACATCGCCAACCTCCTTGTGCACAGCGCACATGAACGACACCCACACGAACAGCGAGACCCCGCCCATCGGGCCGTGACACGTTCCATGAGACAACACTGGACTTGCATAATGCATCGTGATTGTCGTGAGCGCGCACGTCGTCAGGATTTGTTTGTTTGACACATGCCGATACGCTAACGGATACACTCCTCTCTTGTCAAGCGGTGAACACACGACGCATACGGCCTGTGCCAGGCATCCGCACCGCTGGACGATGTGTACGTACATCGTATTTGCACAAAGACCAGCGAAATTGTGAAAAAGCGTTGTCGTGGACGGAGCAGTACGGTACAATCGGGATGCCAGCAAAACAGGGACGGAACTGCGGTTCGTGGTCGGCTCCATTCTCCGCAGCATTCGCCACCGACGAGGAAAATCGACTTCGTAGGCGGAGTGCGGAGATGACACGTCGTTATGAACGGGAAATTCTCGAACTTGTCGAACGGGAGGAGCGCGATCATCGAGGCCGCGAGCGGGTCGAGCGCGCACGCCGGAAGATTCACAAAGCGCAGCATCGCATCTCGCCCACCCGCGCGTGGGAACGCCTCGGCGCACTCGGCTGGATGGTCGCGAGCCTGACGCTGGCGATTGTCGGCTTCGTGCTGCACACGACCGCCCCGAATGTCGCCGCCGTCCTCGTCCTGGTCGCGGTCGCGCTCTTCTTCGTCCCGGTTGTCTACCGCCCCACCGAGGCGCAGAGCGATGACGCGCAGTGGCGCGGGCAGATCATCGAGCTGCCGCCGCGCGATGGACCATTCCAGGGCATTCGCCGCCGCATCTGGCAGATCAAGCAGGATCGCCGCCGTCAGCGGGGGCGCAACCGGTAGCGGTAGGCATTTCCTCAGCAGACGCACGCATCGGCGCAGCACGATAGGTCATCGAGGAACATGGCGCGCGTTCGGTAGAAGTCGAGCGGCGTCACATCCAGCCCCAACCGCTCGCCGATTGCGTGGGCGACCACCGCGAAGCGCTGGCGAAACTTGTAGATGAAGCAGAAGATCGCCGCGTCGTGCCGCACGCTCGGCCCGATGAGGAAGAGGCCCGGTGTGCGGGTCGATTCGTCCTGCATGGAGAGCAGCGCGTACCCCTCGGCCTCATCCCACGCGAAGAGGTGGGAGACGAGTTGCAGGCTGCCGACGAAGCCCGTGGCGAGGATCGGCGGGTGCGACGTGTGCCACTCCCGCCCGTCGTCGCCATGTACGGTGTAGCCGTCCGCCGCACACTCGACGTGCGTCACCGCCGTCTCCCCGATGAGCGTCAGGTTGCCGGTGGCGTGGGCCGCCAGCAGGCGCTCCTGCGTGTACGGCGAGAGGGAGATGCTGGGGTCGTTGTCGCGATTCTCCCAACTGGCTGACGCCCCGAGGACGCGCACGCGCTTGCCCTGCGCGACGAGATTGGCTGCCGCATCGATGCCGCTCTCGTAGCCGCCGATGACGATGGGGTCGTCCCCCGCCACCTCGGCCCATGAGCGGACGCGCGCGTTGTGCAGGCAATGCTCCGCGCCGGGGAAGGGCGTGAGCCACGGGTACTGGAACTCGCCCGCCGCCCAGATCACGAAGCGGCTTCGCAGAACACCCGCAGTCGTTTCGACCGTGAATCCTTCGCGGTCGGGAAGCGGGGTCACGGTGCGGACTTCGACGCCAGTGCGGATCGGCAGTTCGAAATGCTCCGCGATCGTCTGCAAGTATCCGGCGTACTCCTCTCCGCTCGGGTGCTCCTTCCGCAGGCCGAACACGGGCGACGTTTCCAGCGCGACGGCGTTCAGATCGAGCAACCCGTAGGCATTGCTGGGGAACGAAGGTGTGATGAACCGCATCTCCGTTGGCCACCGCGCGAAGGATGCACCCACCGCATGCCGTTCGAGCAGCGTGAACCGCGTCAGGCCGATTTCTTGCAACATAATGCCGCAGCCGACACCCGCCGCGCCCGCCCCGACGATGATCACATCGAATTCTTCGCTGTCGTTCATGTCTTCGCCTCTTTCATCATCCCCGCGCAATGCCATCGTATTCCATTGCAACAGCCGTGAACCATTTTCCTTCCATCGGCGAAGGCATCCGATTTGCCATCGGGTATACACTATCGGGAGAGCGGTCACGCTCAATGCCGACAGGAGGCGTCGTCTTCATCAGGAAGGAGCACCGTGATGGCGAAAGAAACAACTGTTTCCATCGAATACTGCACCGCGTGAGGGTACCTCGATAAAGCCGTCAGTTTGGCGGACACGCTGCTCCATGAGTACAAGAACTCGATCACCGCACTGACATTCATCCCTTCGAGTGGCGGGGTTTTCGAGGTCACGATCAACGGGACGCTCATCCATTCCAAGAAGGGGAGCGACCAGTTCCCCGACTCGGAAACCGTCGTGAAGAAGGTCGGCGCGATGGTCGGCGCATAAGTGCACACCGCACATGAATGCTGGATACCGAGAGGATGGCCGGGAACGGTCATCCTTTTTGCTTGTTCGTACATCCTACAATGAAGAGAGGAGCGATTGGAGAAGCATCACTGGGTATCCGGTACCAATTTGAACATTCGAGACGAATGCGTAAGAGAACAGTAAGAAGTTTTTTGTACACAGAAGGAACAATCGGGCATGACACTCTGTCGATTGTTCCGGCGTGTACGCAACATTGTGTGTCTCCCGGACAGTCCCTATGTACAAGGAGCGCCCATGTATCGTTGGTCTCGTTTCTCGCCCGCACCGCTCATCGCGGTTGCTTTCGTCATGGCGCTCGCTGGATGCGGCGGGAAGTCGGCGGCTGATCCGACCGTCGCGCCAACGACCGCACCAACTGCCGCATCAATAATCGCGGCGACCAATGCCCCGGCAACAGTGGCCGCTGTCGTTCTCCCAACCGCCACGACCGCGAATGTTGCCGCCGCACCGACGAATATCGTCACGACTGCACTGACCGCCGTGCCGACGGCCCGCCCGGCGACGGCAGCCGCCGCGAACACCGCCGCGCCCCCGGTACAGGCGGCGAACACCGTGCAGGAACTCGGCATCACGGACGCGGGCAAGTGGTTCAACTCGACGCCGCTCACGCTGGCGGGGTTGCGCGGTAAACCCGTCCTACTCGTCTTCTGGAGCGACATATGACCGGTCTGTCGGTCGGAGGTTCCGACCCTCAACCAGTGGGCCGCACAGTATGCGCCGCAAGGTTTGACGATTATCGGCGTCCACGGCAACGAGATTAAGGGGCAGCCGCCCGTCGCGAGTGGGGTTAAGGATTACAAGATTACCTACCCCGTCGTGGACGATGTGAACAAGCAGGTCTGGAAGCAGTACAGCATCGTATCCCAGCCATCATGGGCGCTCATCGCGAAGGACGGCACGCTCATCAAGCGGCAGGTTGGTATGGCGACGACCGACGAAGCCAGGCAGCGCATCGAAGCGGCCCTCAAATAAGTGCTGAGTGCTGAGCAACTCGTTCCCACTTAGTCCTCACTCCTGCTCTTGACGCGGCGGCGCTTTGGCGGTTCCATAGGGGTGTCATCGCAACGGCGCGGTGATGGACGCGCGAGGGTAACCGCTATGCACATGCAAGGGAAACGATTCGTCTTCTGGCTTTTCGGTGTGCTCCTTGTCGTCGCGATCCTCTTCATGGTCGGGGATGCGAAGATTATCCAGCGGAAGGCGGATGTCTGCGGGGGATACTATGACCAGCAGGCGCAGCGCAACTGCTACGCCACGGCGACGATTGGGCCACCGCCGAATCTGGTGAAGTATCACTGAGCGGGCGGGGTAATCGGCAGACGGCAGAGCAACAGCAGGGGCACCTTCGTGGGTGCCCTTTTCTGTGTTTGCT
The DNA here is from genome assembly GCA_038232175.1 of Thermomicrobiales bacterium. GTDB lineage: Bacteria > Chloroflexota > Chloroflexia > Thermomicrobiales > JALYUS01 > JALYUS01. The sequence continues at coordinate 3,109 of JBBSII010000094.1, read as the reverse complement.
ATGTGCCGCTCGCTATTGCTTCAGGCGGATGTTCGCGTCCAGCGACTGGAACTTGCCGAGGATGTTCGTGTAGCCGCGCTCGACGTACTGGATGCCGCCGATCCGCGACGTGCCCGCCGCGACCGCCGCCGCGATCAGGTAACTGAACCCGGCGCGCAGGTCAGGGATCGTCATATCGGCGGCGCGGAGCGGTGTCGCACCCTTGACGACGCAACTGTGGGGGTGATCCCGCCCCTTGAAGCGGCACGGTTTCTCGCCGAGACACTGGCGGAAGAGCTGAATTTCCGCGCCCATCCGCACCAGTTCCTCGGTGTAGCCGAACCGTTTCTCGTACACCGTTTCATGCATCACGGAAAGCCCGTCGATCTGCGTCATCAGCATGACGAAGGGCTGCTGCCAGTCGGTCATGAAGCCGGGGTGCACATCAGTCTCCACGAGAATCGGCTTGAGGGGGCAGCCGGGATGGTAGAAGCGGATGCCGTCCGGCCGGACCTCGAAGCCCGCGCCCATCCGCCGCAGCATGTTCAGGAAGGTGAGCATGTTCGCCTGCTCCGCGCCTTCCACGATGACGTCACCGCCCGAGATGATGCCCGCGACCGCCCATGACGCCGCTTCGATTCGGTCGTTGATGACAGTATGCTCCGCGCCGTTGAGCTTCTCGACGCCCTCGACGACGATAGTGCGGTCCGTGTCGAGGAAGATGATCGCGCCCATCTTCTGCAGAAGCATCACCTGATCGATCACCTCCGGCTCGACGGCGGCGTTCTTGATGAGCGTTGTTCCCTTCGCCAGCACTGCCGCGAAGAGGGTGTTCTCCGTCGCGCCGACGCTCGGGTACGGCAGCTCGATCACCGCGCCCCGCAAGCGGTCGGCGGTCGCGTAGTATCGCCCGTCCTTGAAGTCGATGGTCGCGCCGAGTTGTTCGAGCGCCTGGACGTGGAAATCGACGGGACGCTTGCCGATGTCGTCGCCGCCGAGCATCGGGATGATCGCCGTGCCGTAGCGATGCAGGAGCGGTCCCATCAGCAGGATCGGGATGCGGTTAAGGCCGCTGAATGCGAGCGGCACCTCCGGTGTCCGCACCGTCGGCGTGTGGAGCCGGAGGGTGCTTCCCGGCGCGGCATCCCGCTCGAAGGTAAGCCCAACGCTCTTGCAAACGTCCAGCGTGACGGCGATATCCCCGATCTGCGGGATGTTATGGAGCACGACCGGCTCATCAGTCAGCAGGCTGGCGACGATCTGCTTGGTCGCCGCGTTCTTTGCCCCGCTAACGCGCACGCGCCCATGGAGCGGGCGGCCCCCCTCGATTTCGTAGTACGGTGTGTCGATCTGTTCGCTCCCTCGTCTTGTCGATCATTGCGGCCCGTGCGCCCGTTTCGTCGCGCATGAGAACGCGCTGGCATTCACCGCCAGCGCGTCACAGTCTCATCTACTTCTTCGCCGCTGTCTAGCGTCCTTCCATTATGGAAGTCATGTGTCGCGTAACGAAGGCGCCTACGAGGGACACCCCGCACCTGACTATCGACTACCGCCTACTGACTACCGCCTACTCATTCGTGTACTTCTGGTCAATCGTCATTAGCACCCAGTCATACTCCGTGCTGGCGACGGGGGTGCCGCAGAACTGGCAGACGGAGATGTTGCCCAGTTCGAGCGGCGCGCCGCAGTTCGGGCAGGCGCGTTCCAGGTAACTCTTGCGCCCAGTCTTCGCGGTGCCGGAGCGGGCGAATGTCCAGTACTCCGTGTATGGGCGCGGATTGTGCCAGCCGCTGATGTCCTTGCCGGTGCGCGTGTCGATATAATAATCGACGGCGGAGGCGTCGATGCGGGCGGTGAGCACGTCGCCGGTGGCGTTCTTGTCCACATGGACGACGCGCACGCCGCTGAGGACAACGTCTTCCATCACATTGCGCCGGTTCAGTGCGCGATCACCCTCCAACTGCATCTTCAGACGGTTCGCCTCGCCCTCACTGAGGAAGGGCAGCGCGGGGGCGAGATCGCCCTTGACCCACGCCGTGTTGAGGATCGAGTACGCCAGTTGGACGCGATCGACGAAGTGCGACGCATCGAACGCCGGGTCGCGCTGCTTGATGTCGTCCAGCCCCGCTTGAATCTCGGCGTCGGTCTGATTCCATCGCTCAACCTCATCCCCGCGCGTCGGCGGCGGCAGGTCATCGACGAGCACGCCCTCGATGGAGTCGCGCTCCGCTTTATTCCTTCGGGCGCGGCTCACGAGCCAGAGAATGAGGCAGATGACGATGACGATGATGATGAGGGTGAGCAGGCCCCCGCCCCCGCCGCTGCCGCCACTGACGCCGCTCCCACCACCGCCCCCGCCACCGGGAATCACGATGATGCCACCCCCGCCGCCGCTGCTCCCGCTGGAACTGCTGGAGCCGCCGCTGCTGCGTGACGAACCGCCGCTACTGCGCGACGACCCCCCACTGGAGCGACCGACGCTGCTCCTGCTGCCGCCACCGGGGCGCGCCTCCACGAAGAGCGGCGTCGCCATCCAAAGCAGCATGGCAAACAGGAGCGCGGCGCGCATCACGACCTGTCGTTTCCGCATCAAACCCCGAGAATCTTCCACCGTACTGCCAGCCCCTTGCCTCCGCGCTGCCAGACACGACAGCGCACACATGATTCTCTTCTAGTATACATACGAAAATTGTACCGACAACGTTCCGACTCACGCCTGCGAGGCATGGACGTTCTCGCGGGAACCCCTCCCCGAGGCCGAGAGGGGATTTCCGGCGGAAACAAGAGAACGCATACGCCCTGGATGGAGCGGGTTTCCTAGAGCGAAACCGTTGCCGCCTCGTCCTCCAGCCACTTCTTCGTGGTGTTGAGGAAGAGAACCGCCTCGCGCCCGTCGAAGATGCGGTGATCGAAGGTGATGCCGATCGTCACCATCGAGCGGATGGCGATGCCGCCATTGCGGACGACGGGCTTCTCGATGATCGCGTCCACGGAGTAGATGCACGACTCGTTGGGCCGGACCATCGCCATCGTCGTGTGCGAGCCGAAACTGCCGGGGTTCGTCAGCGTCAGCGTGCCGCCCTGGATGTCGTCAATCTTCAGCTTGCTGTCCCGCGCGCGGCTAATCACG
>JBBSII010000093.1:0-10376 GCA_038232175.1 Thermomicrobiales bacterium | reverse complement strand
TCGGGCCGCTGGAGCGCGGCGTCGTTCAGTTTCGGGCCGCCGCTCGTCGAGAGGGTCAACCCGCCGCCGAGCGTGCCGTATGAGCCGGTGAGCGCGGGCAGGCAGGCGACGGTGCGGATCATCATGCCGCCATTGCTGTGCCGCTGCATCCCGTAGTTAACGCGGATCACGGCGGGCGCGGTCGTGCCGTACATCCGGGCGAAGCGGACGATCTCGTCCTCCGTCAGCCCCGTGATTGCCGCGACGCGGGCGGGCGGATGCGCCATCGCGCGTTCTTTCAGCGCGTCGTAGCCGTGCGTATGCGCCGCGATATACGCCAGGTCTGTCAGGCCCTCCGCGATGAGGACGTGCATCACGCCGAGGGCGAGCGCGGCGTCCGTGCCCGGTTGCGGCTGGATGTGCCAGTCCGCCTGCGCGGCGGTGCGCGTGCGGCGCGGGTCGATCACGACCATCTGCGCGTCACGCTGCCGCGCCTGCTTGATGAAGGGCATCAGGTGCGGGTTCGTGGAGACCGGGTTGGAGCCCCAGACGACGATCAACTTGCTGTGGACGTACGTCTCCGGGTCCGTCCCCATCTTCGCGCCGAGGGTGTGGAGGATCGCCTCGCCGCCCGCGACGGAGCAGATCGTGCGGTCCAGTTCGCTCGCACCGAGGCGGTTAAAAAAGCGGTAGTCCATGCTCTCGTTGTGCAGCTTGCCGAGCGTGCCGCTGTAGTTGTATGGCAGGATCGCCTCGGGGCCGTCGGTCGCGACGATTGCTCGGAACCGCGCGGCAATCTCGTCCAGCGCCTCGTCCCAGGTGATCTCCTCGAACAATCCCAGCCCCTTCGGCCCGACGCGGCGGCGCGGCGTGAGGACGCGCGTCTCGTTGTACGTCCGTTCGAGGTAATTGTTCACCTTGACGCAGAGGAACCCCCGCGTGACCGGGTGCCGCGCGTCCCCTTTGATCGCCACCGCGACGCCGTCCCGCACCGTGACGTGGAATGAGCAGGTGTCCGGGCAGTCGTGCGGGCAGACTCCGTGGATGATCTGGACGTTTTCTTCGACCTGCGCTGCCATTCCTGCTCCCCTCACGAACGTGTGGCCACTCTGGCGGTGAGTATAGCGCATGACTGCGGCGGAATAGGGGCACACGCCGTGCGTTGAGAATGGGGAAGAATCCGTGTCATACGCGAGGGAGGGACGATATGGTCATCACCGCAGAACAGTTCGCCACCGGCATGACGATGGATGAGTACATCGCCCAGATGTCGCAGAACGGGGTGCACTTCGCGGCGAACATCGCCGCCGCGCCCGTGACGCCGGGGGATGTCGCGCGGTTCGCCGCGCTGCCGGAGCCGGTGAACGCGCTCGTCATCACGGAGGATTGGTGCGGCGACTCGCTCGCGCACTTGCCCGTGCTCTTTCGCCTCGCGCGCGAGTCCGGCGACCGGATCAACGTCCGCGTCTTCAAGCGCGACGAGCATCGCGACCTCGCGGCGCAGTTCCCGATGGCGACGGGCCGCGTCGCCATCCCGATCATCGCCTTCTTCGACGGCGGGATGCACAAACTGGGGGAATTTCTGGAGCGGCCGCAGGTCGGGCATCGGGAGACGGCGGCGTTTATGGACGACTTCTTCGCGCGGCACCCCGATCTCGGCACATCCGGCCAGCCAATCGGCGCGCTGACGCCCGAGGCGCGCCAGACGCTCTTCGTCGAACTCGGCCCGTGGCGCAAGGGGCGTCTGGAGGCGTGGAACCGCGCCGCCATCGCGGAGTTCGCGGCGGCGACCGCCGTACCTGTGACCGCATAACCTCGTATGGAGAACGATGAGCGGGGAACCATTCATGTTCCCCGTAATCGCTCTTTATGGTGCCGGGGCGACGAAGAGTTGATCCACTAATTACGAGACCCTAATAGCCCGGTGGTCGGTGGAAGCCGCCCGTCACGCTTTCCAGAACCTTGGCAACGCCCAGCAATCGTGCTTCGCCCCAGCGCCTCCCTACTATCTGCACACCAATCGGCAAGCCGTCGCGATCCAGGGCGCACGGCAGCACCACCGCCGGATGCCCGGTATAATTGAAGATCGCCCCGTGGGCTGCTGCCATATTGTAGTCCACGTTCTGCTCGTCGACCGGTAGGGGCGTCCATCCATCGCGATGTGGGAACGCGGTTGTCATGGATGGTGGGGAGAGCAAGACATCCCAGTCCCCGAAAAATCGCTCCCAGGCGATCATCGAGCGGTCACGGCGATCGAGCGCTTCGAGGTACTGGGCAAGCGTTGGCGGGGATTGATGCGCGTCCGGTTGAAATGCCCCCAGCATCATCCCGACGAGGGCGCCCATGTCTTGCCCGTCATTGCGAACATCCACGTCCGGCAATGGCGCCGCATCGACCGTTGCGCCGAGTGATTGCAGTTGGCGCGCCATGTCCTCAATCGCGTCACGGATTACAGCCGCGACCGGGACGCCCGGAAATGTGGGGGCGACGGCGATCCGCAGATTCTCGATCGCCAGGACGGGTACATCGTCGATCGGCACGGGCGTGACGTCGGTATCGCGCCCGTCCGGCCCGGCAATGATTGCAAAGATGAGCGCTAAATCCTCGGTGGTGCGTGCCATCGGCCCGATGCACGACATGATGCGGACGCTCCGTGGGGGTGGCAGGCCAGGGATCAGGCCATCCAGGGAAACACGGTGCTCGGTGGGCTTCAGGCCGAACACGCCGCAGAAGTGTGCCGGGATGCGGATTGATGCGGAAAGGTCGGTGCCCACCTCAAACGGCGTCATCCCGGCAGCCAGCGCTGCCGCAGCGCCGCCGCTGGAACCGCCGGGGGTGCGCGACGGATCCCACGGGTTGTTCGTGCGGCCAAAGATGGGGTTGGTGGTGCGACCGAAATCGCCCAGCATCTCCGCGACGTTGGACTTCCCGAGGAGGATGCCGCCGGCCGCTTTGAGACGAGCCGCCACGGTGCCATCGGCTTCGGGCACATGATCGAGCGACGGGGCGCCGGTAGTCGTGCGCATCCCGGCGGTCGCATGGGCATCTTTCAGCGTGAAGGGCACGCCATGCAAGGGGCCCCATATCTTCCCATGGGCGATCGCTGCATCGGCATCGCGGGCGACCGCACGCGCGTGATCGGGATCGACCGTGATCACGGCATTCAGGGTCGGGTTCTGTTTGGCGATCTGGGCGAGATGCGCGTCTACCACGTCAGTGACGGAAATCTGGCGCGAGCGAATGGCATCTGCCAGTTGACTCGTACTGGAAAAGACGATATCCATCGCGATTGCTCCTCGCCTGTGTGTTGATCGACCGCCACCAGGCTTGCGCCGCCAACTGCTCGATAAAGCTCGGCGCCCTGGTTTCAAAGTCCAACCGCTTCGCCCATTCCGGCTCAATCGCGATACGCACCTGCTGCCGCGTGCATCCCTTCGATCCGGCTCGACTTATTTGTGGCTCTTCGCGCCCGGCTACGCCAGTTCGGCGCGGACGATCTTCACCGCCTCGACGATGTTGGTGAGCTTCGCTTTGGACTCCTCCCATGTGCGGGTTTTGAGACCACAATCGGGATCGACGTACATCTTGTCCGCCGGGATGTACTCCAGGCCGCGCTTGATGCCCGCGACGATCTCGTCCACGCTCTCAATGCGGTGCGAGTGAATGTCCACAACGCCGTAGCCGATTTCCTTCGTGAAGGGCGCCCGCTCGAAGTGGTCGAGTAGACGGTAGTGGCTGTTGGCGAATTCGAGGTCGATCTGATCGAGCGGCAGATCGAGCATCCGCGGATAAATCTTGTCGAAGGTGCCGTAGCAGATGTGCGTGACGATCTTCGCCTTCACGCCCTGCGTGACGATGCCCATCGCCTCGATGGCGAGTTCCACCTCGTCCGTGCGGGCGGAGAGGGCGGGTTCGTCCACCTGGATGATCGTCGCCCCCGCCTTTTCGAGGTCTACCACCTCATCATGGATCGCGTGGGCGAGGGCGATGGTGCACTCGCGGCGGTTCGGGTAATACTCCACGAACGACCAGTCCATCATCGTGTACGGGCCGGTGAGCATCCCTTTGACGGGCTTCTCCGTCAGCGACTGTGTGTACTTCCACCAGTCCACCGTGATCGCGTTCGGGCGCTCGATGGCGGCCACGACGATCGGCTTGTGGTAGTAGCGGTTGCCGTAGGAGCGAACGAGGCCGCTGCTCTCGAACCCTTTCATCTGCTGCGCGAAGTACTCCGCCATGTCGCCCCGATACATCTCGCCATCGACGATGATGTCGATGGCGAGATCCTCCTGCAACTGGACGACCTCGCGCGTCGCCTGCTGCTCCAGTTCCTTCAACTCGGCCGCGTCCATCTGGCCGCGCCGCGCCTTGGTGCGCGCCTTCGTGATGTAATCCGGCTTCGGGAAACTCCCGACACTCGTGGTCTGTAGCACCTTCTCCGCCATGTCCTGCCTCCTGAGTAACAAGTAGTCAGTAGTCAGTAGTCGGTAGTCGGTAGACAGCGGAAGCGCTGCGCGCGTCTTCTCTGTCTACTGTCTACTGTCTACCGACTACTCCCGACTGTCGCGCCCGCGATCATCCGCTCCAACTTCTCGTACGCGCGCTTGCGCGGCAGGAACTCAAGCCCTGCCGACGGTGTGATGTGCAGGTTATGGCTGCCGACGATGTCCTGCGCCATCTGCACGTTCCCTTGCACATCCTCGAGCGATTCCAGCTTCGTGTTGCGCGCGTCCACGACGCTGACGCCGATGTGCCTGCCCTCCCCCTTGCCCCGCAGCGCGTCCACGACGAGCGGCGCGTAGGAGCAATCGAAGTAGACGATGGTGAACGGCAGGCTCAGGAGTTGCGACACGAGCGGCACCGCGTCCCCGAAGTAGGTCGCGATGGCGGTCGTGCCCGGCACGCCGTCCATCAGGCGGGCCATCGCGCGCTCGAAGAGGGGCCAGTCGCCCGGCTCCTGCAAAATGCTCGGCTCGTCAATCTGCACGCACGATACGCCCGTCGCCATGATCGCCTTCACCTCATTGTTGAGGGCGGCGGCGTAGTCCATCACGAGCGGTTCGAGCGCGCCGTAGTGCTGATCGTCCGAGTACTTCGCCACGGTGTACGGCCCCGTGACGACCGCCTTCACCGGCTTCGGGCTTTCCGCGACCGCGAACGCCGACTCCGCCGCGACGACGGGCTGCTCCCACCCAATCGGCCCCGTGACGACGGGCTGCCGGACGTACGTGTTCGAGTCGAAGTGGCGGAGCAGGCCGCCGCGCCGGACATTCGGCAGCTTGTTCGCGACGTGGGAGACCATATCCTCCCAGCGGATGCAGCCGTCCGTCACCCAATCCAGCCCGACCTGCACCTGATCGCGGATCACCTCCGCCATCACATCGTCCGCGACCGCGTAGAGGTCGTCCCGGTCGATCTCGCCCCGGTCCAACCGGTGAATCGCCCGCCGCAGCCGCTGCTGCTCCGTCGTGTCCCCGATGCGCGGATACGAACCCATCCCTGTCAGAATCATACGCTCACTCCGTTCGCTTCAGTACTGAGTAGGACACACGACACGCCACACTTCCCCAACTCAGTACTCAGTACTCGTCACTCGTCACTCGTTGTTTCGCCGCGTGATACTCCGCCCGTTCTTCCTCCGTTTCGATTGAGAGCCGGGGCACCGATGTCGGCCTGCCCGCAGCGTCGAGCGCCACCATCGTGAGATAGCCGGTGGTGGCGCGCCGCCGTTCGCCCGTCAGTTGATTGTCCGCGAAGACATCCACGCGCACGATCATGCTCGTGCGGCCTGTGTAGACGACGCGCGCGACGGTCCGAATGATCATACCCTCGCGGATCGGGTGCTGGTTTCAATCCTCACTCAGCCTTGTGGCCGAGCGCGACGGAGCGGGGATTTTTCCTTGCGAAGCAAGGCTTGCCAGGCCCTCGTGCATGAGCCTCCCATCGCGCGCGCCATACCGTCTGAGCGCTGTCCGCGACGCGCATTGTCACCACAATGCGGAGGGTTGTCAACTTGCGGACAGGAACCCACAGGGCGTATGCGTCCGCAATTGTACGTCGTTCGTCGTTGTCACATCGACACTGAGGCAGCGGAGAGCACCGGCGATAGAGAAATTAACGTTCTCATCGAGGTGAAACCGGATGCACTCAGCCACCGCGCAGTTTTTTCAGTCGCTCTTGAAGCAGGGAAGGATGATCGCGCTTGAATGCCTCGACGAACGCCTCATCCTCTTCGATGCTCCGGTCAATCGCCTCGCGGTGATCGTAGTAGTACGCCATTGCCGTGTAGACGGCGGCGAGTGGCAGGTCATACGTTCCGGCGATCTCTTCGATTCCATATCCGAGGCGGCGGTGCAGGATCACAATGTCCGCGACCGCGATGCGCGTGTCGGCAATCCGTGGTTTGCCGCCGCGCGTATCGGGTGTGACCGCTCTGTGTCGGTCGAGCAATATATCCATGTATCTATCCTCCTGCACCATTTTACGCTCTGAGACCCAACTTGGCGAGGAGAGTCCTCCGCTTTGCCAGGGCGTGTGCGTTCTCTTGTTTCCGCCGGAAATGCTTACCCCTGTCCCCTCCCGGAGCGGGAGGGGAATTCCTGCCATGCCGTCACCCCATGCCTCTGGTATACTCCCGGCGACGAGCGACCCGCGTGTGTAGGAGGCAGCATGACCGGTTTCAGTGGCATCATTCCCCCGACCGTCACGCTCTTTCACGAGGATGCGAGCATCGACTGGGACGGGACGCTGCGCCACCTCGATGGGCAGATTGCTGCCGGTGTGCACGGCCTCTTCATTCTCGGCACGACGGGCGAGTTCACCCAACTCTCCGTCACGGAGCGCAAGGAATACGCGCAAAAGGTCGTCGGGCATGTCAAGGGGCGGGTACCGGTGATCGTCGGTACCGGTGCCGTGAACACGATGGAGACAATCGAGCTGACGCGCCACGCGCAGGGCGTCGGGGCGGACGCGGCGGCGGTCGTCACGCCGTTCTACCAGACGCTCGGCGACGAGCAACTGCTCGCGCACTACGGCGCGGTCGCCAACGCGGTGGACCTGCCGATCCTCGTCTACAACATCCCGATGTTCACCGGCACGGCGATCAGCACGCCGATCCTCGCGCAGATTGCGAGGGAGAATGACAACGTCGTCGGCGTCAAGGACTCCGTGGACTCCGCGATCCTGCTCCGCAACCGCGTGCAGACGCTCAAGCGCATCCGGCCCGATTTCTCGATCCTCACGGGGTTGAACGAGCACCTGCTGAATCTGCTGATGCTCGGCGGCGACGGCGCGGTGATCGGTGAGGCGAACTTCGCACCCGCACCCGGCGTGCAATGCGTCGAGGCATTCCGCAAGGGCGATTACGAGGGCGCGCGCCGCTCTTTTCTCGATCTGATGCGCGTCGCGACCGTGACCCAGGTGCCCGGCACCTTCCAGGCGAGCATCAAGGAGGCGATGCGCGCCCTCGGCCTGACCGACAAGACGACGGTCCGGTTGCCCGGCACCCCACTGACCAACGACGCCCGCGCGCGGATCCGCCGCAACCTCGAAGCGATTGGGATGCTCCAGGCCGAAGCGCCCCGCCTCTCCGATACCGCGCCCATCGATGATCTCGGCGCAGCGCCCGTCGGCAGCGGTGCCGCCGCCAGCGTTGGCGGCGCGGACGATTAGCCGGAACGAGCACACCTCCTGATGGACATGTACGCCCCGTTTGCCATCACATTTCGGGCCGGGGACGCGGCCAGTTGGTTATTTCTGGCGTTCGTCTCCGGCATGATCGCGGCGTTCATCGCCCGGCCACAGGGCGCGGGATGCTTCGGCTTCGGCTGCTTCGGCAACCTGATGATCGGCGGGGTCGGTGCAATCCTTGGCAACTTCATCGTCGGGCGATTCTACAACGGCGAGGTGCCCATCCTCGTCGCGTTCCTCATCTCCCTCACCGGCGCGCTGCTGATCCTCTATACTGGGCAGGGCATCGACCGCCTCGCGCGGCGCAATGCCCCACCGGAACCGCCTCCACCCCCACCGGGGACGCCGATGATCGTCGATTCCACCGCCCGCGAGATCGGGGATAGGACTGAGGATTGAGGCCCGAGGGCCGAGGGCCGAGGGCCGACCGAACGATTTCCTCTCCCCTCTCCATCGCCATACGGACCTGATACATTCTGCGATCTCCGGGCGATGGCTCCGTACGAGAGGGGCCGGGGGTGAGGAACAACAGAGGACATCATGGTGATTGATACGACACAGCAGCGGCAGCAACCAAATGAAGTACCGACCTCCTCGCGACGGGCACGACTCGTTACTCGTTACTCGCTACTCGCTGCTGGGTTCTGCGGCTTCGTGGCGGTCTTCGGCCTCGCGCATCTGCTCCTGATCCACATCACGAAGCCGAGCGGGTATCTCTTCTTCGGGACGCTGGCGGTTGTGCCGCTGCTCGGAGCCGGGCTGCTTTGTGGCTTCGCGCGGGACCGGCGCGCCGTGCTCACGCGCTTTGGCTTCGGCGCGCTCATGTGCGCCTGCGCCATCCCCGCCGTCTACCTCGCGCGGTTCGCTCCGGAGTCGGCCCGCCCGACGGTGCGGAACCTCCTCGGCCTGCCCTTCTTGATCCTTGCCCTCATCGGCCCCGCGATCTTCGCTCGCCGGAACGCGCGTGCAAATAGCGAAGCGGCCTGATGAGTCTCCATCCTGGCGGTGTCATCGCGTGGCTCGTCGTCGGTGTCCTCGCCGGGTGGCTCGCGGGTTTCCTGACGCGCTCGAAGGGATTCGGCTGCTTTGGGAACATCATCATCGGGCTACTCGGCGCGGCGATTGGCGGGTTCGTCTTCAGTATCTTCGACGTGCGCGGGACGACTGGCTTCTGGGGTTCGGTCGCAGTGGCGACGCTCGGCGCGCTCATCCTGCTCGTGATCGCGCGTGCGGCGCAGCGCCTCGCCCGCTGATGTACAGAACCTGGTATCTTCCCGCTCTCCAGCGCCCCACGTTCGGGGTACGTATCAGTTCCGTGCAGCGATGGAGAGCGGGCGCCCTTTGGGCGCTGGGGTCGAGGAATCCCCTCTACTCACTGTCCGTCTCGGAGAGCAGGCGCGCCGCCTCGGTGTACGCCTGCTGGAATGCGTCGCGCGCGTTGAGGAAATGCTCCAGCGCGTGGTGAACTTCCTCGCCCGCGTTGTCGCGCAGGAGCGAGATACCGATCTGCCCCGCCGCCGTCCAACGCGCGAGCGCGGCGAGGTATTCCTCTGCCGCGTCGCCCTCCTCTGCCAACGACCGCGCGACCGCCTCGCAGCCCGCCGGTGCGTCGAGCGTGCGCAGCCGCGCGATCTCGGCGCGGTATGGGGAGGCGACATCCGCGACGGCGCGACCGACGTCCGTGGCTGTGTCGTCCCCGGCGACGCCGCGTTGAATCGCGTCAGTGAGCGTGCGGATCCAGCCCGCTTCCTCATGGATATACGACCGCAACTCGCTGAGGTAGACGAACTGCTCTGTACGCCCCTCCACGGGTGGCGCGCCATTCGGGGAGGGTGTGTGCTCTTCGGACATCGTCGCTCCAGTAGTCGGCAGTCGGCAGTCAGTAGTCGGTGATTCTAGCGTGTTTCAGGTGTGGCTACCAGAGTGATAAGCCGGACACACGACAATGCCCTAGCGCAGACTTCCCTGTGTGCCTCCGACTACCGTCTACCGTCTACTAACTGCCAGCCACTGTCGACTCTCCGGCGACGGTAATCACGTCGCGCCCGAAGCCGACGACCGATGCGATGGGGATGGTGTTCGTCGTCGCCCCAACGCCGAGGAAGCCGCCCTTCGGCGTGAGCAGGAGCGCGGTGAGCGCGCCGGTCGTGTCGTCGAACGCGACATCATCGCCATCGCCGACGACTTCCCCAGCGGCGCTGACGACGCGCTTCTTGACGCTGTCGAGCGTCGCGGCGGTGTCGTACGGCGCGCCCTCGGCAACGACAATGCCGCTCTTGTCCTCGATCGTGATCGCTTGCGGCCCGATGGCGCGGATCTGCGCGAAGGGGATGAACGAGGCTTTCACCCGATTGAAAATGCCGCCATCACCACCCATCAGCAACCCCGTGACGACTCGCTGGTCGAGATCGAGGTGCAAGCCGGACAGCGTCCCTACCTTCTCGCCGTCCGTCACACTGACGACAGCGCGGCTGATGAGCGAGCGTGCAGTAATCGTGGTCATCGGTCTGTGTCCCTTCACCCCGGCGCAAAATGGCGCAAAAAAGCCCTCTGCATTTCTCGGACGCACGTTGTATGCCAATAGTGCTGCTGCTTGATGCAGAAGGTGCGCTGCGGTACGCCTACTCGATCACGACATCGAAGCCACTGAGGAGGGAAATCGCCTCCGGGAGCGAGAAGCGCGCCTTCGTCACGACGTTCGCGGTTGG
>JBBSII010000092.1:0-10437 GCA_038232175.1 Thermomicrobiales bacterium | reverse complement strand
GCGCACAGTTGGCTGAACCGCTCGCGCCGACTGCTGGTTCGGTGGGAGAAGAAGACGGCGAACTACGTCGCGTTTGTGCATCTGGCATGTGCCCAACTGCTCTTCTCCAAATCTATCCGGGTTTCCGGATAAGCTCTTAGTGGCGTCCATCAAGCATGGCCCTCAAGCGCCCTCCCACTCCGCGAACGGGTGTGAACTCGCGGACAACGTACAGCCGCACGATTCGCGGACAATCAGTTCCGTGGGTAAAACCACGCGCTGGATGCCGTCCTGGGGATACCCTTCAATCCGCGCCAAGAGGATCTCGGTCGCGATCCGCCCGAGATCTTCGACCGGTTGGTGCACGACCGTGAGTTGCGGGCGCAACATTGTCGCAATCTCGATATCATCGAATCCGATAATCGCCACATCGTCCGGCACACGCACACCGGCGCTCGCGAACGCATGGAGCAGGCTCACGGTGACAATGTTGTTGGTCGAAAAGATTGCGGTCAGCGGTAGTTTGGCTGAGACAAGAGGCTGAGGACGCGCAGGTCGATCTCAGGCGCCTCGGTATCCCGGTACAGCGAGACCTCCGCGAGTTCCATCTCGCGAGAATGGCAGTGAGGTAGCCTTCGTACCGCTCCACGCTCGCGTGGTTGTGCGTGTTCACGCCTACGCACGCGATACGCCGGTGTCCGTGCCAAATTAAATGCTTCGTCGCCTCGTATGCTCCCGCGCGGTTTTCGACGACCACGGTGTCGATGGGGAGATCGTTGATCGGTCGGTCCAAGGCAACGATCGGCACGTCCAGCATGGGCCTCGTACTAAGGTATGCATGGTCGTCCGCCACCGACATGAGGAGCAGGCCCTCGACGCGGCGCCGGGCAAGGGAATCGACGGAAGCGCGTTCGATCTCGGCGTCCTCGTCCGAGCTGCACAATACGAGCGTATAGCCATGCTCTCGCACGACTGCCGCCACCCCCTTCGCGCACTGCGCGTAGAAAGGGTTTGCAAATCTTCGGCGGGGCGAAGGTTGCCGGATTCTGAAGTGTTCCCATGGCGGCGATCACGGATCCGGCCGCGCCGGTCGGCTGCACGCCGCCGATACCGGATCCCGTGAACGCCGAGCCGGTGGCCGCAGTGGTCGCCACGCCGATAGCCCCCGCAGCGGCGGGTGAACGGGTCCCGACCGAGGCCGGGGTGACTGTGGGGCTCGTCGCCCCGTTGCCACAGGCAGCGAGGATACCGCCAGCGGCGAGAACGCCGAACGCGCCAGCGGACCGTCGGAGCATCGTACGCCGCGTGTATCGCTTGCCGTCTATAGTCTCTTCCCTTTCCGGCCATCGGCCGCGATCCAGCGGATCCTCGTTGGCCCCACGCGCCTGATCCACCTCATCGAGGAGCCGCTGGAAATCTCCACATTGCATTGTTGGCAACGTTGCCAAATCCCTGATAGCAAGAATCCAACACGGCCTTCTGCTATTGTCAATCACGGATTGTCGGGCACCCCGCCAGCGCGATGACGACGAGACATTGCTCTCGCACGTCGCGCCGGTTCACTGGAGCCATATCAATCTGACGGGTGATTACATACCTGGCAGCAGAATAAGTGCGTGAGAAAGGGAGATTCCGGCCCTTGTGACTGGTGGCACGGGCTTAGCGTACTTTAATTAATTGACGTTTCGTCAATCGACCCCTGACCCCCTCCCGAAGCGGGAGGGGGTCAGGGGGTGGATTTCCCGCTACGTCAGGTACTTCTTGAACCAGCCGAGTGTGCGCGTCCATGCATCCAACGCGGAGGTGGGGTTGTAGCCGACATTGCCGTTCGACGGGCGCGTATCGTTGTTGAAGGCGTGCCCCGTGCCGTCGAAGACTTTGAAATCGAGCGGCTTCCCCGATGCTTGCAGCGCCTGCTGCAACTGCTGGACCATCGCGGGCGGGATGCCCGGGTCGGCGGCGCCGTAATTCCCCATCAAGGGGCAGGTGAGGCTCGCCGCTTCCTTGATTGGATTAACCGTCTGCGTCGCATTCGTCCCACCCGATGGGAAGCCGAAGTACGCGACCGCCGCGCCCAGCCCCTTCGCCTTCTCCGCCGAGACGAGCGTCCATCGCCCACCGAGACAGAAGCCGACGAGACCAACCTTCGGCGCGCCGACACCGCTGCCCGTGAGATAGGTGATCGCGGCGTTGACATCGCTGATCATCTGCTCGTCCGCGACCTTGTTGATCGCGGCGGTGGCGTCCTGCGGCGTGTTGAAGGCCATCGTGCCGCCATCGCGGGAGAGGAAGTCGATGCCGAGGCCGATGTACCCTTCCTTGGCGACGCGGCGGGTGACATCCTTAATGTGATCGGTCAGGCCCGTGTTCTCGTGGATGACGATGATCGCCGGGAACGGGCCGGTGCCGCTCTTGGGGCGCGCCTCGTAGGCGATAATGTCCGTCGTGCCGTTCTTGTACTGGATCATCTTCGCGTTGACGGCGTCCGCCGGAACGCCGGTCGCAACACCCGAACCGGACGCAACGGCGGATCCGGAGGCGGTCGTTCCACTCGCAACTGACGCCCCCGCAGGCCGGGTTGCGGCGCTCACGCTGCTGGCGGCGGTCGTGCCCGCAGGCGCGGCGGTCGCGACAGGGGAGCCGCTTGCCGCAGCGGCAGTCGGAGCGGTGGTCGCGGCTGCACTCGGGCTGGCGGCGCTTGGGCTGGCAGCCGGGGCGGCTGCGGAGCCTGCCGCGCGGGTCGCGGCGGTCGTCGCCGCAGTCGTCGGAGCGGGGGGCGGCGTCACGGTCGGGCTGCTACCGCCGCAGGACTCAAGCAGCGTTGTCGCGGCGGCAAGCGAGCCGAGCGTGGCCGTCGCGCGCATCAGGAAGTCGCGCCGCCCAATCGTACCCGCGTACCACGCGGCAACGAGCGACTGGACCTCCGGTTCGTTCTCGTTCGGTGCGGTCGGCAGGCGTGAAATTGTCGTTGTCACCGTCTGTGCCTCCTTGAAGATGATGCCGCATCCAGCGAGCAGTGTACTGGCAGGCTCCTACCACTGTCTACGGCGAACTACGGAAATGCTCGCACGGATGGTACCGACGCCGTTTCCGCTCGCGTCATGCCTTCTGGTATGCTCACCGGACGCGCACGAAGGTGCCGCGGCACCGGGCGAAACTGGGGTTTGAATCGGGAGGGTGCACGATGGCATGGACGTTTGAATTGCTTGCGGGGCCAATGACCATCACCGAGGGGCCTGCGTGGGACGGCAGCGGGTTGCTCTTCACGGCGATCCACCAGAACCGCATCCTCCGCTACGACCTCACCGCGAAGACGCTCAGCACCGTCTACACGGACACGGGTGGCACGAATGGTCTGCTCCTCGCCCCGGACGGTCGCCTCTTCGCGTGCGAGGGGACGGCGGGCAGGATGGCGTGCTACGACACAGACGGCAAGAAGGCGATCCTCGCCAGCCAGTTCGAGGGCACGCGACTGAACGCGCCAAACGACCTCGCGCTCGACAGCCAGGGTCGCATCTGGTTCACGGACCCACGTTACGGCGCGCAGGAGGGCCGCGAACTCGACCACGACTCTGTCTATCGCCTCACGCCACCCGCCGATGGTTCGACGCCATGGGCAATCGAGCGCATGACGTTCGACACCACCCGCCCGAACGGCATCCTCATCTCACCCGACGAGCGCATCCTCTACGTGGCGCAGAGCGACTACGTCGAAACCGCCGTGCGCCAACTGCGCGCCTACCCGATCAGCGATGACGGCACGCTGGGCGCGCACACCGTCCTGCACGACTTCGGCGCGAACCGGGGCATCGACGGGATGTGCTTCGACACGGAGGGGAATATCGTCGCGACGTGCGGCTGGGAACTTGGCGGGCCGGGCTGCCGCATCGCTATCTTCGCGCCCGACGGCACCGTGCTGGAGGAGCATCCCGTCCCCGCCGGTCGCCCCACCAACTGCACCTTCGGCGACGCCGATCTCCGCACCCTCTACGTCACGACGATTGACGGCCATCTTTACCACGTCAAAGAGACTGGTCGCCAGGGATACCTCCAGCCGCCGCAGCGCCGCCCGTGGCTCCCGGCATAGTACAGGCTACTGCTTCTCTTCCTTGTCACCTGTACGAGAGCGTGTCGTGCGTGTTCTGCTTATCCGTGGAGCACACGCCGTCCTTTCCGCCCATCGCGGCAACGTGCGTCTCAATCGCTTCAAGACGCCGTTCGATCTGCGCCTGCGTGTCATGACGACTCAGCAACGTCGTGACATACTGATTCAGGCTAACGCCCTCGTTGTCAGCGGACTCCGCCAACTTGCGATGCAAGGAGCGTGGTAATCGCAGATTGAACTTGCCGCTATGCTCCACAGCATATGAAGGGAGCGGGATGTCCGCACCAGCCTCATACTCCGTCTCGATCCAGAGTTGGCGAATCTCGTCAGCGATCATGCCAATATCTGCAAGATCATCGGTCTGCGAAACGCACCCCGGTAAATCCGGGAAACGAATGACGTAGCCGCCATCTACGCTGGCAATGACTTGGAACGGATACTCCATTGCCAAGTACTCTCCGAGTGGCTTGGTGTGTGACGCAACCATCTAATCATCCAATCCCAGGAATGCACGAATGTCCTCATCGGCATTCTCGCAAATATCCACGACGGCTTCTCTGCGAACCATCTGCCCACCAACGAGTGAAAGTGTTATGGCGCGACGACCATCTTTCCGAAATGCTGCATGGATACCCTTTTGACGCTTCAATTCCCACCCTAACATTTCAAGCGCCTTGCAGACATCATCCCATCGCATTCCTGAGCGAGGACGCTGGAGCAACTGCTCGATGAGCTTCCTATCTCGGCTCATCGGTACATCATTATGGTACTACAGGTGGTACTATAATGCAACACTATTCGAAGGAGCCGTTTTCGACATCGGCGCACACTGCTCGCGGATGCATTACTACCCTGATTGCTCGTTGGCGTTCATCGGCGCGCGATCCGAGAATGGGGGTGCTGCGACCACCCATTCGTGAAGGAGCGACCGATGAACGACACGCTGATTGTCACCGTCTCCGTCGTGCTTGACGATCGGCTGCGCGCGATGGGCCATCGCACTGACTGCCGCGCGCAGACCAGCGATAGCGTAGTCCTGACCGTCGGCGTGATCGCCGCCTGTCAGGCAAGGTGATGGCTTCACTCTTCGCCCTCTTCTGCGTCAACGCTGACTAGCAATCACGGTATATTACTGACTACTGACTACTGTCTACTGATTCGGGCGAGCGATGACGATGAGGCGATGATCGTCCACGCCGTAGGGCCAGCAGGTGACGAGCGTCACGCGCTCATCGCCCGTCGTGCCGATGAATGAGGCGTTCTGGACTCGTTTTTCCAGCGACTCGCCCACCTCCGGCAGCAGCAGAATTTCATCGACGTGGTACTTCTTCTCGCCATCGCCGATGTGCACCATGATCTCGTCGCCCTTTTTGAGTTTGTACAGATTTCTGAAGACCTCGCCCTGCCAGTCGTCGTGACCGGCGAGGACGATATTCTCCCCCTCGCCGGGGTTCGCGCTGGAGAAGTTATGGCCCACGGCATACGGCGCGACATCCCAGATGAACGCCTTCTGTCCATCGATTTCAATTGCGGAGACCCCGACATCGATGATATCCGAATCGACACGAATCGCGGGGATTGAGAGATGCGTGGCGGCGGGCATGCGTGGTTTCGGCGGCGGGGGTGGGGCGGGCGTTCCTCCCCCATCGGGGGGCGCGGCGCTCGTCGGCGCGGGTGTGTTCACCGGAGCAGCGGCGATCAGTGAGCGATTCTTGCCGTCCGAGGTCGTCGCGACGGGCTGCGCCGCGCGCGTCGCCACGTTCGCGGTCGGCGTGCGGGCCGTGTCGGGGACGAGCGCGCCGGAGACGGTCGAGGGGAAGGGCGTCACCGCCGGAGGTTGATTGACGGCTCGTGTCGCGGGGATCGCCAAGGGCGTCGAGACGCGGCTGAGGAACGCCTGCGTCTCCGCAGCGTGCTGATGCCCCCGCCACGCCAGGATACCAACAGTCAGCGCGATGGTCAGCAGACCCACCGCGATAAGGAGGGTGCCAATGAGTTGGTATCCGAACCGACGCTTGGGATTGCCCGGTTCAACGTCCGTCGTCCCCGTTGGCGTGGATGTGCCACCACCAGTTGTCTGCGTATCCATAGCGGCAACCGGCGGCGCAATTCGCTCAATCTCGCCCGTTCTGTGCTTCAGCACGACTGTCGGGAGATAGACCTTGGTTGGCGTCTCCTCGCTGGCTGCTTCCGCTACGCCTTCTCTTTCAGCCGTTAACGTCTCTTCAAGTTTGTCAGTCATCCACTCATCTCCGCTCACCGCACCACCAGCATAGCTGTACGTACAATAGCGAGCCTCATTACCACTCGTCAAGAGTACAGCGCGTGCGCCTCCATCATTTGTACCATTGCACGGAGCGTTCCGCGACCTCGACCCTTGACGAAGTACCTTGATGCCCTTATCATTAGAAGTGCTAACAGTATGATCCCCTAGCGATTCGAGGGCCTCCCGATGCTCGCCACCGACGACGAACAGACGACGATCAGCGACCCGCCACCAGCCGCTGATGATCTTGATACGTTACTCGTGACCGTTATGGATGACACCATCGGCCATTATCAACGCACATTGCGCCACGCAATCGAGCAGGCGGAGGGGCAGGGGCGGCTGACGATGCCGCAACTTCGCTGCCTTCAGGCGATTGCAATGGATGGGAGCGCGCTGACGACGCAACTGGCACGGCGCTTGAATGTCGCGGTGCCGACGATGACGAGTATGATCGACGGGCTGGCGGAGCGCGGCCTCGTCGGGCGACACCCGGACCCCGTGGATCGCCGCCAAATCCGCATTGTGATGACGGACGCGGGGCGCGGCGTGCTCCATCGGTATCAGGAAATCATGCACACGCGGCTGCGCTCACTCCTGGCGCACCTGACGCCGACGCAGAAGAAGCGGCTCCTCGGCGCGATGCACGATATGGCGGCGATGCTCGACGCGGACGTGCGCCCGCCGGATGAGCGCGAGAAGCCGAAAGGGACTGGCTAACTGATGGCGACCATCACCGCCCCCGCCATTCTCGCCCCGGCGTCGCAGCATGCACCCGCCGCACCGATCGCCATCGAGGTCAACGATCTCGTCCGCCGCTTCGGGCAGTTCACCGCCGTCGATCACCTCTCGTTCCGGGTGCAGCCCGGCGAGGTCTTCGGTTTCCTCGGCCCCAATGGCGCGGGCAAGAGCACGACGATCAAGATGCTCTGCACGCTGCTCCGCCCGACCGAGGGCGAGGCGCGCGTCAACGGCTTCGATGTCGCGCGGGAACAGGCGCGCGTGCGCGAGTCCATCGGCATCATTTTTCAGGACTACAGCCTCGACGACCGGATCACCGCCGAGGAGAACCTGCGCTTCCACAGCATGATCTATCACGTCCCCCGCGCCGTGCGCACCGCCCGCATCGCGCAGATGCTGGAGATGGTCAACCTCGCCGACCGAGCGGGCGACAAGGTGCGCCAATTCTCCGGCGGTATGAAGCGGCGGCTGGAAATCGCGCGCGGTCTCCTGCATCACCCCGCCGTCCTCTTCCTGGACGAACCGACCGTCGGGCTGGACCCGCAGACGCGGCAGAACATCTGGGCACACATCCACGAACTCCGCAAGCGCGAGGGCATCACCGTCTTTATGACGACGCACTACATGGACGAGGCCGAGAACTGCGATCGCATCGGCATCATGGATCACGCCCGGCTGATCGCACTCGACACGCCGGACGCGCTGAAGGCGGCGATGGGCGGCGATGTCGTCCGGCTGCGCACGGCGGACAACACGGCGACGGCGCGCCTCCTCGCGCGGGAGTACGGCATCGAGGCGCGAGAAGAGAATGAGGCGCTTCGGTTCGAGGTGGAGCACGGCGACACATTCGTGCCGGGGTTTCTCCGCTCGTCGCCAGTCGCGGTGCAGTCCGTGGACATCGCGCGCCCGACGCTGAACGATGTCTTCCTCAGCCGAACGGGGCACGCGATCCGCGACGAGGGAGCGGACAGCAATGAACGGTTGCGCTCCGTCCTGCGGCGTCGCGGCGGGAGGGCATAGCATGGCAACGATCATCGCCCCCGCCCGCGCGCTCCCGGCGCGGGGCCGCATCCGGCAGGTCATCGACTTCGAGGCAATTTCGATGCTCTGGCAGCGCGATCTCGTGCGGTTCGCGCGCGAGCGCGCCCAACTCTACGGGTCGCTCGCGCGCACGGTCGTCTGGCTCTTCATCCTCGGCGCGGGCCTGCGCGGGTCGGTGACGGTACCCGGCAACATCTCGTACCTGCAATTCGTCTTCCCCGGCATGTTGGCGATGGCGATCATCTTCTCGTCGCTGCAAAGCGCGGTGAGCATCATCTTCGACCGCGAGTTCGGCTTCCTCAAGGAAATCCTCGTCGCGCCCATCCCGCGCGCGTCGGTCGTCATCGGCAAGGCGCTCGCGGGGGCGACGATTGCGACCGTGCAGGGCACGATCATCTTCGTCTTCGCGCCGTTCGTCGGTGTCCGGCCCAACCCGCTCGCGCTGCTCGCCAGCATCGGCGTGATGCTGCTGATCGGCCTTGGGCTGACGGGCGTCGGCATCCTGATCGCCGCGAAAATGACCTCCTTCGAGGGGTTCGGCACGATCAACAACTTCGTCGTCCTGCCGCTCTACTTCACGAGCGCGGCGCAGTTCCCGCTCACCCGCGCGCCGCGCTGGTTGCAACTATTCGCGCACCTGAACCCGCTCTCATACGGCGTGGACCTGCTGCGCGGCCTGCTCGTCGGCGTCTGGACGTACTCGCCGGGGCTGGACATGGCGGTGCTGGTCGGGTTCGCAGCGGTCGTGCTCGCGGCGGCGACGTACATGTTCAACCGGCAGGAATGAGCCGAAACACGATCTTCCGACGCGCCACGGTGCGCGCGTCGTTCGGGCTGACTGATAGTGGCACAGGGAGCATGAGCAATGACTGGACTTGGGAAAACATCACACACGGCGGCATCCGTTCCGGTGGGCGGGCGGCCCGTCGCATCGGCGGAGATCGCCGCGCCGCGACAGGGCATGTTCGCCGCGCTCGCCTTTCGCGATTACCGCCTGCTGTGGTGGGGGCTGGTCGTCTCCAACATCGGGACGTGGATGCAGATGGTCGCGCAGGGGTACCTTGTCTATTCGCTCACGCACTCGCCGTTCGCGCTCGGCCTCGTCGGGTTCGTCCGCGCGGTCCCAGTCTTCACCTTCTCGCTCTTCGCGGGCGTCGTCGCGGATCGCGTTGACCGCCGGATTCTGCTGATCGTGACACAGGCGCTCGCGGCGATCTTCGCGCTCGCGCTCGCCGTCCTCACCTCCACCGGCGTCGTGACGGTCTGGATGATCCTCATTCTCGCGTTCCTCTCGGCCTCCGTTGCCTCCTTCGACAACCCGACGCGGCAGGCGCTCGTGCCGGACATCGTCGGGAAGGAGTACATCGCGAACGCCGTCGCGCTCAACTCCGCCGCCTTCAACGGCACCGGCATCCTCGGCCCGTCGCTCGCGGGCGTCGCGCTCGGTATTGTCGGCACGGCGGCGTGCTTCTACATCAACGCCGTCAGCTTCCTCGCGGTGATCGTCGCGCTCATCCTGATGGCATCGGTGCCGAACCGCACGATGCGCAAGCAGACGATGCTACAGAATCTGCGCGAAGGGTTCGGCTATGTGCGGAGCAATCGGGTCGTCGCCTCACTCCTGATCCTGATTGGCGCGGTCGGCTTCCTCGGTCGCCCGTACACGCAACTGATGCCCGCCGTGCAGCGCGATGTGCTCCACGTCGGCGCGACCGGCCTCGGCATCCTGATGGCGTTCTCCGGCATCGGCGCGTTGGGCGGTGCCTTAGCAATCGCCGCGCTGAGCACATTCAGGCATCGCGGCCTGCTCCTGATGATCTCCGTAGGGGCGTTCGGCGTGGCGATCATTGCTTTCGCCCTGTCGCGCTCCTTCCCACTCTCGCTTGGCCTACTAACGGTCGTCGGCTGCTCCGGGACGATGAGCATGTCGCTGACGAACATGATTAATTCAGTTGCGCGTCCCCGGCGAGCTGCGCGGGCGAGTGATGAGCATGTACACGATGATCGCGATGGGGATGATGCCGCTCGGCTCGATGGCGCTCGGCACCATCGCGACCTTCGTCGGCGTGCCGGAGACGCTCGCTTTCGGCGGAGTCGGCTGCATCGCCGCGCTCGTGCTCGTCAACCTCTGGGTGCCGACTGTTCATAACGAGACGTGATTTCAGGTAACTGTTCAGGGTTGAGGGGAAACGAGGAGGGCGCGGCAGGCGGTCAGCGGGTTGATCCCCCGCAGTCGCCACGTTCCGAAGAGCGTGGCGAGCGTCATCTTGGTCTCGCTCCCCGCCGCCGCGCGCGTGCCGCCGCT
>JBBSII010000091.1:0-10468 GCA_038232175.1 Thermomicrobiales bacterium | reverse complement strand
TTCGAGATCGAGCAGCGCGACATCGGGGTGCAGGCGCCCGATCTGCGCCACCGCCTCCGCGACGCTCCCCGCCGCGCCGACGACGGCAAAGTCCGGCACATCCCCGAGAACCATTACCAGCCCCTGCCGCACAATCGGGTGATCGTCCACGACGAAGACGCGGATCATGGCTGGTCGCCCTCGGGGAGCGGCAC
Organism: Thermomicrobiales bacterium; assembly: GCA_038232175.1. Lineage (GTDB taxonomy): Bacteria > Chloroflexota > Chloroflexia > Thermomicrobiales > JALYUS01 > JALYUS01. The sequence goes on along the minus strand of JBBSII010000091.1, from coordinate 10,274 downwards.
GGTCACGCGCACCGTCGTGCCCCGACCGGCGCGCCCCTCGATGCGTAGGGTGCCACCCAGCACCCGCGCCCGCTCGCGCATGCCGAGCACTCCGTACCGCCCCTCCCGCCCCGCCGCTGCATCGAACCCTTGCCCGTCATCCCGCACCACCAATTGCACGCGCTGCCCGCGCGCCCGCACCGTGATCGCGACGTCCGTGGCGTGGGCGTGGCGGCGCACGTTCGCCAGCGCCTCCTGCGCGATGCGGAGGAGTTCGGCCTCCACGCGTAGCGGCAGGCGCAGGTCACCGTCCGCATGGACGTTGACACGGATGCCGGTCTCCGAGGTGAAGGCGCGCCCCGCCGCACCGAGCGCCTCGACGAGCGACTTCCCCGCCAGGGGCAGGGTGCGCAGGTCGAGGACCGAGCGGCGCGCCTCCTCAAGGCTCGCGCGGCTGAGTGTCAACGCCTGCTCCAGCCGCTCCCGGGCGCGCGCGGGATCACGTTCCAACTGGTTCATGCCCCCCTCGATGTGTAGCGCGATCGCGGTCAGGTCCTGCGCGAGGGTGTCGTGAATCTCCCGAGCAATGCGGGCCCGCTCCTCGGCGCGCGCGAGGCGGGTGCTCTCCTCCGCCAGGCGGGCGCGCTCGATGGCGATACCAACCTGGTTGGCGATGGTGGAGAGAAGGCGCAGCTCCTCCCGCGTCAGTTGCCGCCATGCAGGGCTTGTGACGTTCATGATGCCCAGCGGCGTGCCCCGGAAGGAGAGCGGGATGCTGGCGTGATAGCGCAGCCCCTGCGTCAGTTCGATCGCCTGCGCCTGCACGGCCGGGCGCAGGCGGCTGCACTCCATCACGTCGATGTTCTCGGGCGTCAGCCTTCCCCGTTGGAACGCCTGGATGCACCAGCAGGAATGGCCGGTCATACGAACCGGCTCCCGGAGATACGGCGGGAGATGTTGCGCGGCGGCGCTGTAGAACTGATGCGTCGCTGGGTCGAGCAGCCAGACCCACCCCGTCTCGAGACCCAGGAGGTCGGTGACGAGGGCGAGCGTGCGCTCCAGCGCCTCGCGCACGTCGAGCGCGCTGTTGAGCGCCTCCGCCACGGCGTTGAGGATGCGCAGGTCGCGCGTCCGTTGCTGCGGCGCTGCGGAATCGCGGGATTGGTCATGCGCCCCTGTCACCGTCACGCCATCCCTTCACACCAACGCCGCGAATGTCGGAAGTCTCTGATCACGCGATCATGCTACCGCAGACAGCCTTCCGCCGCGCGGCCCGCGCTGCTGTGGCTACGGCCTCGTCGGATACATGCCTCAGAAAGCCGCTGGCCGTGTCAAAGCGCCTGTCCGGGCGGATTCCACAACCGCGAGGCAGGCTGCTACCGTGCGCGCTCCCTCGCGGCCATCCGGTTCGGGGCGCTCGCCCGCGAGCAGAGCGGCGATGAAATGATTCATTTGTGCACTATGTGAGATCCCTTCTTCTGGGACCGAGGGGAGTGGATGCCACGGCTTGCGTCCCGTCAGCTCGCTTCCCGGCGCGCCGTCGTACAGATCGCGGGAGATGAATTTTCCATCCTCAACCGAGCCTTTCGTGCCGTGCAGCGTGATACGCAACTCGGGTTCGCCCGCGCCACGAATGCTTGCGTAAGTCTGTGTCACCTTACCGATCGCGCCATTCGCCAGTTTGAAGATGCCGACCATGCAATCATCGTCGGGGAAGTCCGGGTAGGCGAGGTGATTGCCCACGCCCCAGACTTCGGTCACCTCGCCCGCGAACCAGCGCACCAAGTCCACCGCATGTGAGCTGGTGCCGAGCATCGCGGAGCGGGGATGCTCGGCGCTCTTGTACCACGGAGTCGCGTTGAATTGGCGCTCCTTATGGTCAAAATAGTCAATGGCGACATAGAACAGGTCACCGAGCATTCCCTGGTCGAGCACCGTCTTAATTGCCCGCGATAGTGGGGTGAAACGACGCTCGTGCGCCGCCATCAGGTATTGTCCGCTGGCGTCCGCGGCGGCAATCAGGTGGCGCGCATCCTCAATCGTCGTGGTGAGTGGCTTCGTGCAGATCACATGCGCCCCCGCCTGGAGCGCCGCACTCCCTATGTCGGCGTGCATCCAGTCCGGCGTGCAGATGCTCACGAGATCGAGGCGCTCGTCTGCCAGCATCGCCTCAAGCGTCACATACCCATGCGTGGATGGGTATCGCTGCAGAAAAGCGCCCAACCGATCCGGGTTACCATCGCAGAAGGCCACGAGATCCACCTGCGGATGCGCCGCATAGGCCGCCGCATGGTGTGTGCCAATCCCTACCCGCACGCAAGGGTGTTTTCCGTGCTGCCATTGCGTTACGCCTTTTCTGGTCGTTGCTCAAGGCTCAACGGTCTCCGGGAATCGCCACGACCCCCTGCGGTCCTTCGCGCAGGATTTCGAAGACCTTGAGCACTTCGACGGCGTCTTCGAGGGTACCTCGTGCGAGTGGCGAGCCACCGAGCGCGGCCTCCGCGAACGCGAGCATGCTCGGAGCGTAGCCCTGGATGAAGTTGTTGCTGTTGTAGAGCTGCCCGAGGCTCATCTCTGGCTGCCACACAAGCGGGGCCGCTGCCTCATCGATGAAGAAGCTCGCCGTCCGCCCGTACGGACCGGGAGCGCCTTTGCGGTAGTACGTGACGCGCAGCGCGTTCTCCGCCACGACGTTCGCCCCCTCACCGACCACTTCGGTCCGTTCGAGCGGACTCATGCCGGATTGCCCCGCGCTGAAATGGAACGTGCCAACCGTGCCATTGCGGAAGGTGGCAAGCGCGACGCCGCCATCGCCACGCGGCGCGGCCTCGACGTGCAGCGTCGCCAGCGGGCCAACCAGCGCGAGCGCCACCCCGAACGGATGCCACAGATGGCCGAGGCAACTGCGCACCGCAGGATCAGACGCGGCCAGCCCTTCCCTCGACGGGATATGCAGGGGGTAGCGCGCCGTGAACGAGACGAGACGCCCGAAGGCAGGGGCGGCGATGATCTCCCGCATCTTCGTGTGGGCCGGATAAAACATCGTCTTGATGCCCACGCCAGCGACCTTACCCGCGCGGTCGCGCAACGCGATCAGGCGGCGGGCGGCGGCGACGGTGGCGGCGAGCGGTTTGTCCGTCCAGGCGTGGCAGCCCGCATCGAGTGCGCGGGCCATCAGCGCCACATTCTGCGGCTCGTCCCCGTCGAAACTCTCGACGCCGATCATTACCGCATCGGGCGCGGCCTCGGCGAAGAGGCGATCAAGGTCCGTGTACGGCTGCGCCGCGCCGAACTGCCGCGCGAATGCCGCCGCCCGCGCGGCGTCTGGATCCCACAGGGCGACCAACTCGATCGGCAGGTATGGGAAGTTCGGGAGGAAGTTACGGAAGGCGTGTCCGGAGGTGCCGAGGAAGGCAACACGCAGTCGGCGCTCGGTCTCGTGGGCAAACATGAGCGGTTCCATGGATAATTCCTCCCTACGACGCGATCACAACGGGCTGCCCCTCGCTCACGAGCGCCGCTTCATAGATCCGCATGATGTGCAGGGCGAACTCCAGATCGGTGGTGCGCAAGGGGCGTTGGTCGAGGATCGCCGCACAGAAATCGGCGAGTTCGTCGAAAACGCCCTGGACGAAGAGCGCTTTGTTTTCGAGCGTGGCGAGGCGATGCTCGATCTCCCAGACGATGCTCCCCGTCTCGATGCCGGGGCCGGTGAAGTCGTGCGTCCGCGAATATTCGAAGGGGATGCCCCGGTGGTACGCGACCCGGTCGCTGTTGTCGATGCTGATAACGTGCCGGTTGCCGAAGAGCTCATACCGTTCGACAGGGTAGCCGGAGGGGGAGCCGCCCGCGAGATAGAAGACGCCGATTGCGCCGCTCGCGTAGATGAGATGCACCGCGCCTGCCGCCTCCATCCCCGTTCCACGCGCGGCGGGGAAGCGCGGTCCGCGCACGGTCGTCACGGCGTGGACAGGCCCGCCCAATTCGTGCATCAGCGAGAGTGGGTGGCAGCCATTGCCGAGCCAGTTCGTGGACTCGCCCCGTTCCAACACCCCCGCGCCGTCCACCGGCATCGTCATCGGATAGACGGCGAGGAGTGAGCGGAGTGGCCCGAACTCCGCGCGGCTCATCAGCTCCTTCGCTTTCCGCACGGCGGGCATGTGCGCCTTCTTAAAGCCGACGGCGCAGATCCGGTCACCGCGCACCGCCAGAAGCTGTTGCACCTCAGCGGCACGCATCGCAGGGGGCTTCTCCATCCAGACATGGATGCCCGCCTGGAGCGCCTCGCTGGCAAGCGCGGGGTGCTGCTTCGGCCCCGCGACGATCAGGACCGCGTCGAGGTCCGCCTCCGCGTACATCCGCGCCGCGTCCGTGAAGGTCGCGACACCAGGGTATTCCCCGGCGGTGCGGTGCAACAACGCGGCATTGATGTCGCAGAGCGCCACAAGCGAGACCGGTAAATAGTGGAGCGCGGGGAGGATGTTCCGGTAGGCATGGCTCCCAACCCCGATCAGCCCGATACGGAGTTTGCGTTCGTATTCGCGTTGGTAGGTCATCTCCCCCTCTCCTTCAGCAAGACGGACTTAAAGGCGCGCGTGGTCTCCGCGATCGCGACCTCGACGGGCAGGCGTTCCATCGAGGATGTGCCAACGAAGCCGTCCGCGTCGCAGCGCGCGAGCACATACCCGGCGTCCTCCGGCGTGGCGATCGAGCCACCGTAGCAGAGGAGCATCGCGTCGCGGTTCACCTGCCATGCTGCCTCACCGATGGCCTGCACGGCGGCGGGAGCGTCTTCCAGTTGCATCGCGTCCGATTTCTCGAGGCCGATCGTGCGACGGGTCTCGTCCGCTTCTCGACGCAGTACTCGACCGATTATAGTCTCGTCTTCGCCGCGACGGTGCTTAGCTTCATCCCGACGGTAGCGCTCTACCTCATTTTCCAGCGCCAGTTCGTCCAGGGCGTCAATGTTGGGGCGACGAAGGGATAAGAAGACACATGGGTTCCTGTTCGGCGTAACCAGCCAGTACCGCATCCGCGAGCGGGTTTTGTTTTCTTCTGCTGTAAAGTGGTTCTCCGGCACTTCTGCTGTGTTCAAGAAGGCGGTCGGCTGGACGCGCCAGCCTCCTCTCATGCGGGAGAAGGGCGCGCTCGAACGGGATGGTTTTGTCTTGGGTGGAGAAGGGTGCGCCCCTCGTCAATCTAGACACGCACCGGGTAGTCAATCTCCGCCCCGATCACACGGCAGAGACGTTCGCCACATGGGGGAGTTATGATAGACTAGTCGCAGACTAGTCGCGAGATAATGGAGGCTCTAATGCGAACCATCGGTGCGTACGAAGCGAAAACCCACCTGCCACGCCTTCTTGATGAGGTGGCGCATGGGGAAACGATCACGATCACGAAGCATGGCGTGCCTGTCGCGATGCTTGTGCCGCCACCAGCTGCCCAACGACCAGACCCTGGCGCGGTAATCGCAGCAATCCGGGAACTTCGGAAGGGCATGACACTCGGCGACCTTTCGATTCGTGATCTCATCGAAGATGGACGCCGGTGGTGAGTTTCGTTCTCGATACTTCCGTGACGATGGCGTGGTGTTTCGAGGATGAAACCACGGAAGCAACGGAACGCCTTCTTGATCGTTTGATGACGGAAGGTGGGATGGTACCGGCGATCTGGTCACTCGAAGTAGCGAATGCGTTACTGAGTGCGGAACGGCGGCGGCGACTGACCCAGGAACACGCACGACGCTTCGCCAATCGCCTTCAGGAGCTTCCCATCACTGTCGATCCGGGATCAATGGCGTGGGCATTCGGGGCGGTGCTCCTCCTCGGGCGGGAACACGGGCTGACTTCCTACGATGCCGCATACCTCGAACTCGCGCTGCGTCACGGCCTGCCGCTCGCGACGCAGGATGAGCGGCTGCGCGTCGCGGCGGGGCGCGTCGGCGTGCCGCTGCTCTGAGCGCGCCCCCGGTCAGGCCGGGGTGAATGTCACGGAGAGCCGCTTCGGGCCACGGAAAGCGAACCCCTCGATCCACTCCACGTCATCATCGACGAGTTGCAGATTCGCGCAGCGCTGAACGACGGTGAGGACGGCGATTTGCGCCTCCGCCCGCGCGACCGCCGCGCCGAGGCAGAAGTGCGGGCCGTGCGCGAACGTCAGGTGCCGGTTCGGCTGCCGCGTGATGTCGAACCGGTCCGGGTCGGCGAACTGCGCCGCGTCCCGGTTCGCCGCGCCGATGAGCAGGGAGACATTCTGCCCCGGCTCGATCACCCGATCGCCAAGTGGGATCGCCGCCGTCGCCACGCGGCTCGTCGCCTGCACCGGGCTTTCGAAGCGCATCACCTCCTCGATCGCGGGGCGGATCAAGTCCGGGTTGGCGCGCAGTTGCCGCAGCGCGTCCGGCTGGCGCAGGAGGGTCAGCATGGCGTTGCCGATCAGGTGCGCGGTGGAGTTATTGCCGCCGACGAGCAGCGCAATCGTCATCACCACGAGTTCGTCGGTCGTCAGCCAGTCGCCCCGCTCCTCCGCCTGCACCATCATCGTAATCAGGTCGTCGCGCGGTTCCATGCGCCGCGCGGCGATGATCGCCTCCAGATACGCCTTCATCTCTGCCATGCTCGCCTGCCCCTGCCGCATGATGGCGATACGATCGTTCGCCGTGCCGGAGCGGTCGTACACGCGCACCTGATCGCGGCTCCAGCGCGTGAACATCGCCTGATCGTCCGTCGGCACGCCGAGCATGTCCGCGATCACCCAGCCGGGGAGCGGCGTCGCGAGGTCGTGGATGATGTCCATCCGACCGTGCGCGCGGGCCTGTTCGATGAACCCGTCGCAGATGCGCTGAATGCGCTCCCGCTTCGCCTCCGTCACACGCGCGGAGAAGGCTTTGGTCATCAGGTTCCGCAGGCGCGTGTGGCGCGGCGGGTCGCTCAGGAGCATCCGGCTGCCGAGGACGTGGCGCAGCGGCGCGAGTTCGCGCTGCACCTCCTCCGGCAGCACCGCGAACGTCGCCTCGACCCGCGCCGATGAGAACCGCGCCGGATCGTTGAGCAGCATCACAATGTCGTCGTAGCGGCTGACGAGCCAGGCTGTCCCGTTCCAGAAGACGGGCGCTTCCCGGCGCAGGTAATCGTAGATCGGGTATGGGTTCGCCTGCACCGCCGGGGCGCTGAAGTCGTACGTCGCGGGGGTCACGGACATCGTCGGTTCCCTTCTGTATCCCATGCACGACGATCGACGATCGACGATCATCATGCTATACCGCGCGCCGCGATTCCGCCAGACGCGCCTGTTATGATCTGCCTGTGTGACGAGGAGCGAGGGGCGGGTTGCAGCGCGGGGAAGATGGGCCGGATGCGAGCATCAGACAGCGTGGTCGGCGGGCGAACGAGTGTGGTAATCGTCGGGTGGCAGGTGCGCAACCTGCTCCGCGCCTGCTTGCGGAGCATCGCCCGGCACGAGGATCGCGCCGCGCTGGAGGTCTGGGTCGTTGATAACGCCTCGACGGACGGCACGGCGGCGATGGTCGCGACGGAATTTCCGTGGGTGCGGCTCGTGCCGCTCGCGGAGAATCCCGGCTTCGCGGCGGCGAACAACATCGCACTGCGCGGAGCGACGGGCGATGTCTGCATCCTACTCAACCCGGACACGGAAGTGCACGACGATGCCCTGACCGCGCTCGCGGCGTACCTGCGCGGCCACCCGTCGGTCGGAGTGGCGGGGCCGCGACTGGTCAACCCCGACGGCTCGCTCCAATCCGCCGGGTTCGCGCCGCCGAGCCTCTTTCAGGTCTGGTACGAGCTCGTGCCATGGCCGCGCCGCTTCTACCACTCCCGCCTTAACGGTCGGTTTGTCGAGCCGCTACCGGACGCGCCGTACCCGGTCGGCTTCCCACTCGGCGCGTGCCTCGCGACGCGGCGGGACGTGCTCGACGCCGTCGGGCCGCTTGATGAGGCGTACGGGATGTACATGGAGGAGATCGATTTCTGCGCGCGCGTCCGGGCAGCAGGGTACACCGTTCACATCCTGCCGCAGGTCGTCGTGACGCACCACGGGGGCCGGAGTACGCAGCAAGCGCCGGAGGCGATGTTCCTCGCGCTGCACCGGGCGCGGCGACGGTTCTCCGGGGAGCATCACCCACGATGGTGGCGCTGGTGCGCGGCGCGGCTGACGCGGACGGGCCTTGTCGTCGCGTCCGCGCGGGCATTCATCGCGTTCCGGCGCGGGTCGCTCGTGTGGGACGAATGCCGCGCACGGGTGCGGATGTATGGACGCGCCGCGCGCCTCTGGCGCCCGTAGTGCGACGATGGCGGTGCGCGACGTGAGACGCACGAAGGGACGAACGCGATGCAAACCGTGACGATTGTCCTCTTTACCGCACTGATCTGCGGCTTCTTCTTCCTCTTTCTCGCGCCGGGGCGCTGGTGGCCCCGGCGACCACCAACCAACGGAGACCGCGACGACACGCAGCCGACAGAATCAGAGGACGATCCGCCGGAGCCGCCCCGCTACACCAACTCGCTCAACTGAGTAGGTGGTCGCTGAGATGTGGACTGTCGTGGCGCAGGCGTGACCAGCGAGTATTTGCTCCACAATGAAATGGCGGGACTGCCCAATAAAAGAGACATGACAAAGTTTTCATATTTCTTTACCCCACACCGTTATGTCGATACGTTGTTGTCCAGATGCAGAGGATTGATGCGGCAAACCCGTCGTGAGCCGGGGACGCAAGGCCATGGATTTCCGCAGAGATCGCCGGGTTATCAGTGCCGCTCCTGTTTGAGCGGATTCGCGGCGATACGGGAGTATCCCGCCGTTGACGAGGAGAACAATCGATGCAATGGAGGCGGCAACTTCCGCTCCTTGTTTTTGCGTGGATCCTTTTTCTTAGCCTGCTTCTCCCCACGAGCCTGACGATCGGGTCGTCCAGCATGGTGCACGCCGCGACGGTGAGCGTCACATTGCTGCCCGGAAAACTGATAATCGACAGCGCGCCGACCGTGTTGACGTATATCGCGCTCCCGTCCGCCGACGACACACGCACGTTTGTCGGTGACTTCAGTATCGCCGTCACGGACGCGACGGGTAGCCGCGCGGGTTGGCACGTCCAGGCGACGCTTGGCCCCGCGATTGGGCCGGATAGTGCGCCGGTGCCGGTGCAAACGGCAACCATCACCACAGCGGATGTGACGCCGAATACCGGGCGAGTGCCGGTGAGCACGCTCGCGTACCCGCGCGCGCTCCGCGCCGACGGGGAAACGATCTTCAGCGCGGCGGCGGGTTCCGGCGCGGGCAAGTCGTCGCTCACCTTCAACGCCACGCTGAGCGTCCCCGCCAGTGCGACCCGGATGGAGACCATCACCACTCCGCTCGACGTGGCAATCATCTCCGGCCCGTGAGCGAAGATCGGATGCTGAGTACCGAATAGGCAGCGTGGATTTCTGTCTGCATCCCGCTTGCGGGCTGGAAGGCCTGCACGACTGAATCGCCACGTCCCGCCATCTTCCGCTCTCGATCCAATATTACAATTATAAACTACAAGTTATTTCTATATTATCATTACAAAATGGACTTTAATGCGTTATACTGTGTGGAAGTGCATGGCAATGGGTTAATTGTGCTCTCGTGAGATGAGGGAGGAGACTGCCGGACGGACGATAACGCATCAATTTTGTCGGGTCCCCCTTGGATTTCGGGAAACTGGTCAATTGGTTCATCGTACTTTGTTGGAAAGGGCTCACCATGAAGCGTCTACTGCGCAAGGGTTCCATTGCACTGCTCGCCATCGCTGCGGTGATGACATTCGGTTCCGCCGCGAGCGCGGCCACATCCACGGCGACGTTGACGGGCGGCACCCTCTCCATCACCGCTGCCGCCTCCGACTTCACCTACACCGGCACTCTCACCGGCGCTGCCCAGAACCTCTCCTCCTCCTTCGCCCTCTCCGTCAAGGACGCCACCGGCTCCAAGGCCGGCTGGAACCTCCAGGCCGCCATCGGCGTCCTCACCGCCGGCACCGACACCATCGTCGCCACCAACCACACGATCACCGGCGTCACCATCTCCGCCGTCGTCGGCACCGGCCCGACCAACAGCATCGCCGTCGGCCAGATCCCCACCGCCGCCGCCAAGATCTTCAATGCCGCCGTCAACACGGGCAAGGGCACGAGCACCGAGACGTTCGCGACGCAGCTGGTCGTGCCGGCGGACGCCGCAGCGGGCACCTACACCGCCACCCTCACCGTCACCCTCGTCTCCGGCCCGTAATCGCTTCCCGCTCGGTAAGCAGCGGC
>JBBSII010000090.1:0-10526 GCA_038232175.1 Thermomicrobiales bacterium | reverse complement strand
GGCCCATTTCACGGTCACGGCGGTGCGCGATCATGAGGTCGCGGTAATCGCGTGAGGCTCGGATAGGGAAAGGATGATCGCGCGATGCACTACCGGATGCTGGGTCGAACGGGATTGCGGGTGTCGGAGGTCGGCTGCGGCGGCGCGCCGCTCGGTATCCCCAATTACAACGAGAAGTGGGACCCATGGGCCGAGGAGACGACGGCGTCGGTCGTCGCCGCGCTCCACCGCGCCATCGACCTCGGCTACAATTACTTCGATACCGCGCCCTCCTACGGAGACGGCCGCAGCGAGGAATTGATGGGGCAGGCGCTGGCGGATCGCCGCTCGAATGTCTATCTCGCGACGAAGTCTGAGTGGAAGGAAAAAGGGCGCGACTGGGTGATCGCGCGGGTCGAGAGTTCCCTCCGCCGCCTCAAGACCGACTACGTCGACCTCGTGCAGTTCCACGGCAACGACTACCTGCCCGAAGACTTCCGCTGGATCATGGAGAACGGGCCAATGGACGCGTACCAGCAACTCCAGCGAGACGGTAAGGTCCGCTTTCTCGGCATCACAGCAGAGGAGCCGGTGACGTTGCGACCCTTCATCGAGACGGACCGCTTCGATGTGATTCAGATCCGCTACAACATCATCTACCAGGAGGCATGGCACACCATCCTGCCGATGGCGCGGGAGCGGAATATCGGCGTCGTGCTGATGCGGCCGCTGAGCAGCGGCATCTTCCAGAAGCTGCTGCGCACGGCCCGACCCGACATCGATCGGTACGTCGATCTCAATGAACTCGCCCTGAACTACGTGCTCTCCGACCCGCATGTCTCGACCGCAATCGTTGGCATGCGTCGCACCGCCGAGGTCGAGCGCAACAACGCCGTCTCCGAGGCCGTGGAGCGGCGGATCGATCTCGATTGGCTCCACGAGCGCCAGGTTCGGGCGTGACGCATAGCCCGGAGGAGGATGGCATGGCCGACGATATCCGCTGGGACATTCTGACAATCGGGCACCTGAGCCGGAACAAGTTCTGGGGAGAGTCGGACAGTCGGGCGAACCGTTCTCCCCGCTGCACATGCACGCTCCTCCGCACCGGCGGGCGGACGATCATCGTCGACCCGAGTTGCCCGCCCGACGAGATGGCGACCGTGCTCGACGAGCGGACCGGTCTCAAACCCGATGCCATCGACAGCGTCTTCCTGACCCACTTCCACGGCGATCATCGCTACGGCATCGCGGCGTTCCCACATGCGGGGTGGTTCATGGCGCGCGAGGAAATCCAGGATTGGGCAGGCCGCCTCCCGGCCGTCAGCCCGGACCGCACGATCCTGGCGCGCATGCGGCCGGTCGATGGCGAGCTTCTTCCCGGAATCGCCCTCATCGCGACGCCCGGGCATACACGGAGCCATGCCTCGCTCCTCTTCACGAGCGAAGGAAGACGTGTCGTCATCGCCGCCGACGCGGCGATGACGCGGGATTTCTTCCACGCACGGGATTATTACTTCAATACCGAAGACCCGGCGCAAGCGGTTGCGTCCATCGAGCAAATCGCCGCCATCGCGGACATCATCGTGCCCGGGCACGACAACCTCTTCCTCAATCCCCGCTGAGCGCCTGCCCCTCCCTGTCATGTCGTTGCTACCGTGAAAGAGTATCAGACGTGCAGGGTGATTATTCCCCCTTCGACGGTGACCGGATACGTCTCGATGGATCCGTCGGGTTCCACAGTCACCTCGTACGTTCGCACGCGAGTCTTGTGCGGGTTGAAGATCGACTGGCCGGTGGTAATGTCGAATTCCCAGCCGTGCCAGGGGCAGCGGAGGATTTCGCCCTCGCGGCCCCAGATGTACTCGCCGGGCTTGCACGGCATCGCCATCCCCTTGATCGACCCGAGGCACAAGGGCGCGGCCTGATGCGGGCAGCGATTCCGCAGGGCGAAGTATCGCCCATCGACGTTGAAGACGCCGATGGAGCGTCCCGCGACATCGACGATCTTCCGCGCGCCCGGCGGCACCTCGCTCACGCGCCCGACGATGTATCCCTGCATCCGATCCTCCACCAGTTGCTACGCCAGGCCGTACCACTCGCGCGCGTTCTCGGTGAAGATGCGGCGGCGGAGTGCTTCGGGCATCTTCGGGAAGGCGTGCGTCGGCGAGTCGAAGTCCCAATGGGGGTAGTCGCTCGCGAACATCAGAATGTGCTCGGCGTCCATCATCTCGAATACCTGCAAAAGCCATTCGGGGTTCTCCGGCTTCTCGATCGGTTGGCTGGAGAAGCGGATGTGGTCGCGCACGTATTCCGACGGCGGCTTGAGGACCCACGGCACCTCGGAGCGGAGCGACTTCCACTCCATATCCAGCCGCCACATCAGCGGGGGGAGCCACGCCACACCGCCCTCGGTCAAGACGATCTTGAAGCCAGGGAACTTCTCGAACACCCCCTCGGTGAGGAAGCTGACAACGTGTGCCTGGAACGCGAGCGCCAAGCAGGTGTGCCACTCGATGTAGTGGGTCGGGTAGCCGGGGCTGGGCTGGGCATTGATGCCGATGCCGTCGGTGCCCGGATGGATGTTGAACTTCAGCCCATGCCGCTCGCACGCTTCGTAGATCGGGTAATACTGCCGCTGCCCGAACGGCGCGCGTGCGCCCGAGTCCGTCATCACCTGGATAAAGTGGGGATGGCCCGCCCACCGCTCGATCTCTTTCGCGGCGGCGATCGGGTCCTGCGTGTTCACCCAGATCGAGCCCTTGAAGACGCCGTCGTGGTTGTACTTGGAGAGCCATGTGTCGGCGAGCCAGTCGTTGTGCGCGGCGGCGATGGCCGTGCCGAAATCGGGGTCCGGGTGCTGGTTGGCGAAGGCACGCGGCAGCAGGATCGCGTAGGCGATGCCGTATTCGTCGATCAGTTGCTTGCGGAGGAAATCCGGGTCGGACCCGGGAGGGCCGCCGTCCGGCGCCTTGGCGTCCAGCCGCGAGCCGTGCATCGGGTTGCTGAAGAAGCCTCTCCCGCCGCCGGAATAGCGATCCCGCCACGGCATCGGCAGGTACTGCTTGAACTCCTCCATGCTGCGCGGGAAGACGTGCACATCGCAGTCGATGATGCCCTCACGCGCGTGCTGCGTGCCGGTTGGTCGTGTCTCAGTCATCGTCATCCGTTCCAGACCCCCTTTGTTCATCCCGCGTTCGGCGCTCGCCGACGCTCATGCGTATATCACGCCCGTACCGGCGACGGCTGCGGCACATCTACCGCTGCGCCGGTCCGTTCCGCCTCGTAGATCGACTGGACGACGGCGAGGGAGTGCAGCACATCCTCGCCACGGATCACCGGGTCGCGCCCCTCGCGGACCGCGTCCGCCATGTCCTGCACCTGCAGGAAGTGGCCGACGCTCGTGTCCTTGTCCGCGCCGGGCAGCGCCAGTTCCTCGGTGGACGGCGCGCCGGGTTGGCTCGCGTTCTCGAGGTTCCATCCCACGATCTTGTAGTCCTCCAGCAGGATCGTCCCCTTCTGGCCGTGGAACTCGATGCAGTCGGGCTGCTTCGGGTAGACCGAGGTCGTGCATTGGATGATGCCGAGCGCGCCGGACGCGTACTCGCAGACGGCGATCGTCGTGTCATCCGCCTCGATGTCGTGGCGTAGGTGCCGCGCGTACCCCTGCACGCGCTTGATCGGCCCCGCGATCCATGTCATCAGATCCACGCCGTGGATGCCCTGGTTGATGAGGGCACCGCCGCCCTCCTTGTCCCAGGTGCCGCGCCAGCCCGACTCGCTGTAGTACTCGGCGGATCGCCACGCCTTGAAACGCATGTCCGCGACGAGCATCCTGCCCAACTCGCCGCCATGCACCGCCTCGTGCGCGCGGCGCGTGCCGTGCACGAAGCGGCGGTTGAAGACCGCACCCAGCTTCACGCCGTTGTGCTTGCAGACATCCACCAATGCGGCGGCGCGCTCGATGTTCAACTCGATCGGTTTCTCGACGAGGACGTGCTTGCCCGCCTCGGCGGCGGCGGTCGCGACCTCCAGATGCAGCGCGGTCGGCAAGCAGATCGTCACGACATCGATGTCGTCGCGCCGCATCACCTCGCGGTAATCCGCGACCCATGTCGCGTCGTTCTGGAGGGCGACGGGCCTGCCTCGATCCTCGCGCAGGTCGCACACGACCCGGAGCGTTGCACCCTTCGCTTCGGTGACGAATTGTGCGTGCCGCGGGCCGACCAATCCGGCCCCGATCACCGCGAATCCCACTGTGTCAGCCATGTCCCCCCCTCGCGTTGCCGCACGAGCGCCGTGCATTTTCAGCCTGTCGGTCGCGCGATGCGTCACGTTTTCGGCATCGCGCGAGGCGCAACGGCATTCCAGTCCCCTTCGAGCGCGCGCACCTGCCAGAGAACATCCCGCAGACTGAGCCACAGCGCGTCCATCTCCTCCTTGAGAGAGATTTGGTCGCCGCTCCGCTCCGCCGACACGAGCGCGTCGAGATGGCGCTCCGTCGCCTCCGCGTTGGCGCGGGCTAGATCGGCGAGTCGGTGTGCCGCTTGGGTGTACCGCCTCGCCAGGTCCGCAGTCGCGATCTCCGGCTGCGGATCGCCCGCCTTGCCGCGCCAGGCGCCGTACTGCGGCGGTATCGTCTGATACGTCTCGTCGTATCGCGTGTGCGTCGGCTCGACGTGTGGCGTGACGCTCAGATAAACGACGCACGGCTCCGCACCCACCGCGTGGAGCGTGTGCTTGAGGCGGGGCTCGACGTAGATGAGTTGGCCGGGGCCGCAGGTCACGCGCTCATCCTCGACGAGAAATTCGCATTGGCCCTCGAGCACCAGGAAGATTTCGCCGCTGAGATCGTGGCTGTGCATGCGCCCGGCCGGGGCCGGTTCCATACGGGTGAACCGCCCGCGAATCTCGGGATGGACAACCAGATTTGCGATATCGCTGCGATAGTCGTACACGCGGATGGGCATCGATGACTCTTTCCTTTCTCGCGTCAACTTTCGCTGACCGGGGCGGTATCCCACTCCCGCGCGGCGGGCGTCTGCTCCCATGCCGCGAGGTCCATCAGCCCGAGGCCGAAGCCGTACCCGGCCTCGTCCCAGTGGCGGTTAACCATGAAGGCGAGCCAGCGGCCATCCGGGCTGACATTGGAGTTGCTCGTGCGCCACGGCGGTCGGTCGTACATGTGCGTCATGCGGACGCGGCGGCCCGAGCCGTCCAGTTTCAGCTTCCAGAGGTCGGTCGTCCCGGCGCGGGATCGGTAGGTCGTCCACGTCTCCTCGGTGGCGTCGCACGACGATTCGAGGCAGATATGCGCGCTATCCGGGAAGATGCCCTCACACTCGTTGTGGGTGAGCGGCTCGTCGATGTAGGTGCGGACATTCCCCGTGTCGAGGTCCACGCCCTTGACGATGCACTTCCAGCCGTCCGGGTTCGTGAAGTGATTACCGTGGTACTCGGCCATGATGACCTCGCGGTCGTTGTGGCGGAAATCCTGCGGCTCCGGGTGCCGCCCGTCGGAGGCGCGGTAGAAGACGATGTCCGCGCCGAGTTTCGGGCCGTCGGCGGTGTAGTCGATCTCCGTGACGTGGCACGCGAAGACGGTATCGCCACCGAGCGACGGGTCGTTGCGGCCGCTCACGGCGTACGTAATCCGAGGGGCGAGGGTCGAGACGCCCACCCCTTCGAAGATGCGCCGCCCGAGCGGGGCAGGCGGCCGCTTCGCGTCCTTGTCCATGATCCACAACTCGGACTCGACGCGGCGGCTGATGTCGCGATCCTTGAACTCCTTCGGGCCGATGAGCAGATAGTCGCCGTTGTGGAGAAAGAGCACGCGCAGGAAGGAGTGATGATCGCCCAGGTTCTTGGTCAGATTGCGGACCTGTCGGGTCTCCATGTCAATTTCGCAGATGTCGCCGTAGTTGCTCTCGACGAAGGCAATCCGCTTCCCGTCCGGCGACCAGTACGGCCGCTCGCCGTAGTCGAGCAATTTGGCATGGAACGGCGGTGGATTGTTCAGTGGGTGCTCTTCCGATGCAGTCGGGTTCGGCATGCTCCTCCTCCTTTTCGTACACCCGATAGCGAATCGGATGCGTCTGCCGCTCAGCCGCGGCGGCGCAGCCGCGGATCCAATGCCGACCGCAGGGCGTCGCCGAAGATGTTGGCCGCGAAGACGGTGATGAAAATCGCCAAGCCGGGAAAGAGCGCCAACCAGGGCGACGTCTCGGTGTATTGGTAGCTCGCTTTGAGCATCAAGCCCCAACTGGGCGTCGGCGGAGGGACACCCGCGCCGAGGAAGCTGAGCGACGCCTCGGTGACGATCGCGGAGGCGACCCGCAGCGAGGCTAGCACGATGATCGGCGCGGTGACGTTCGGCCAGATGTGCCAGGCGATCAGCCGCGCCGGGCGCGCCCCGAGGACGCGGGCCGCCGTGACGAACTCGCGCTCCCGCGTGGAGAGCGCCTCGCCGCGCGCCAGCCGCGCGAATGCGGGGATATATACCACGCTGATTGCGATCATGACATTGATCAGCCCGGGCCGCAGCGCGACCGTGATGCCGAGCGCAAGCAGGAGCGCGGGAAATGACGCGATCGCGTCCATCACCCGCATCAGGGTGTCGTCCAGCCAGCCGCCGTTATAGGCGGCGAGCAAGCCAATGGGGACGCCGACAACGAGCGCGATCCCGACCGCCACCAGGCCGACGCTCATCGAAACCCGGGCGCTGTAGATGATGCGGCTGACGACATCGCGGCCGAGGTCGTCCGTGCCCATCACATGGGCGCGCGACGGGGACGTGAGGACGTTATCGTAGTCCTGATAGAGCGGATCGTAGGGTGCGAGGACGTTGGCGAAGAGCGCGCACCCGATCATCACCAGCAGCACAATCGCGGCGGGCAGCGCGAGGCGCGATTGCAGGAGACGCCCCACCCAGCCCTGATGTGTCCGGGCGTGAGTCGCGACCACAGGGATCGCCACACCGGGTATCGCTCGTGCTTCCATATGCCGTGTTGCCTCCATCCGCCGGTGAGGCAGACTTCACGCCTCTCCACCGACACCGCCTAGCGGAACTGAATGCGCGGGTCGAGCCACGCATAGACGACATCCGTCATCAGATTCGTGACAAGCACCGCGACCGCGAGAATCAGTACGACCGCTTGCAACACAGGGAAATCGCGCGTGAAGATGCTGCTCGCGGCCAACGAGCCGACACCGGGGATGGAAAAGATCGTCTCCGTGATCACCGCGCCGCCGATCAGCGAGCCGAGCTGCAGGCCGATCACCGTCGCGACGGGCGACAGGGCGTTGCGGAGCGCGTGGCCGACGATCACCTTCCGCTCACCGAGGCCCTTCGCGCGGGCGGTGGTGACGTAATCCTGCCGCATCACCTCCAGCATCGAGGAGCGCGTCTGGCGCATCACGAGCGCGGCGATGCCGCTGCCGAGCGTGAGCGTTGGCATAATCATCAGCCGCAGATTGCCGATCAGGTCTTTCGTGAGTGGGACATAGCCGGATGGCGGCAGCCAGTGCAGCCGCAGGGCGAAGAAGAGGACGAGCAGCAGGCCGAGCCAGAAATGCGGAATCGAGGTGCCAACCATCGCGAGGAGCGTGCCGGAGATGTCCGCTTTCGAGTTCGGGCGGAGGGCGGAGACGATCCCGGTCGGGATGGCGACCGCGAGCGCGAAGAGCATCGCGAGGGCGGCAAGCTCGAAGGTCGGGGCGAGGTGCTGGACGAGGGTGTGCCCGACCGGGAGGTGCGTGTGCGTGGATTCACCGAAATCACCCCGGAGCACATGCGACGCCCAGTCCGCGTACTGGACCGGCAGAGGTCGATCGAGGCCGAGGTCTTGCCGCGCCTGCTCGTAGCGTTGCTGATCCCGCACGGCCTGATCGCCGAGGATCGCGCGCGCCGGGTCACCGGGGAGGACGAAGACCAGCGCGAACGTGATGAAGCTGACGAGGAGCAGGACGGGGATCATCTGCAGAATGCGCCGCCCGATGTATGCCGTCATTCGATCTCCCTTCGCGCGCGGTTACTTCTCGATCCATGCGTTGCGGAGGCCGACGTCCGCCTCCTGCGTCAGCACGCGCCCGCGAATCTCCTTGCGGCCAGCGTCGTAATACTTGCGGTACCAGATCGTGCCGAACCATGCCGTCTCATAGATTCGGGCCTCGACTTCCTTGTAGGCGGCCGCGCGCACCTTGTCGTCATACGAGCTTCGCCCCTTGACGAGCAGCGCGTCCATCGTCGAATCCTTCATCCCGGCGTAATTCTTGTCCGCGTCGGACTGGAACCGCCCGGAAAGGATGCTGTCCGCGTCGGGCCGCGCGCCGGTGAGGTAGGTCGCCATGTCGTAATCGAGCGTGGCGACCTTCTGGTTGTACGCGAGGCGCTCGAGCGGGTCGATCGTCACGCGGATGCCGACCGCCTCGAGCATCTGCTTGAGGATTTGTGCCTGCTGCGTATCCACGGCGCGGTTAATCATCGTCAGCCGGATGTCGAGGCCGCTCGGGAAGCCCGCCTCCGCGACCAGTTGCTTCGCCTTCGTCAGGCTGAAGTCGTAGTGCGGCAGTTGCTCGTCGTAGCCGAGGTATCCCGGCGTGAGGAAGTGATACATCGGTGTGCCGGTGCCGAGGCCGAGCACCTTCGCGACGGCCTCCCGGTTGATCGCATAATGCACCGCCTGGCGCAGCTTGAGATTGTTCGAGAATGGCCCCGTCTTCGTGCTGAACATGAACTGATAGGCCGTGGTCTGGAAAGGATTTTCGAGCACCGCGAGGGCTGGGTCCTGCTGGGCGGTCGGTACGTCCTTCGGCTGGAGATTGTCGGTCAGTTGGACGTTGCCGGAGCGCACCTCGACGAATCGGATCGCGTCGTCGGCGATGAAGCGCGTCTTGATGCTGTCGAAGTAGGGGAGCGGTTGTCCATCCTTGCCCATCTGCCAGTGCGTGCCGGTGCGCTGGACGACCGCGTAGCTGGTCGGCACCCACTCGACGAGCTTCATCGGCCCGGTTCCGGCGGTCGTCTCCGGGGAGGTGCCGTACTTGTCCCCCGCCTTCTCGGCCATCGCCTTGGAGATCATGAAGCCGTGGCTGTCGGCGGCCTGCGAGAGGTTGCTGAGGATCGGCCCGGTGGGGCCGGCGAGGTTCAGCTTGACGGTATACGGATCGACCACCTCGACCGAATTGATCGACGCGACGTACGCCTTCGCGGCGGACTTGGCGTCCTTCATGCGCTCGATATTGAACTTGACGACCTCGGCGTTGAAGTCGGTGCCGTCGTGGAATTTGACCCCCTGCCGGAGTTTGAGGACCGCCGCGTTGTCGGTCAGTTGCCATTCCGTCGCGAGCGCCGGGGTCGCCTTGAGGCTGCCGTCCGGCTGCGCCTCCCAGTTCACGAGGCTGTCGTAGATGTAATTGAAGAGGCTGGCGCTGTTCTGCCGGTGCGGGTCGTAGCCGGTCCAATCGCCCTGTTGCGCCATCAGGATCTGACCGCCGCGCTTCGGCGTGCCGACCGCCGCGACATTCGCGGGGGCGGCGATCGTCGCGGAACCGGAAGTCGCCGGTCCGGCTTTGGTCGCTGCCGGTACATTCCCCGCAGTGGCGGGCGCGTTGGCCTGCGTCGCTGGTGGCGACGTTGTGGAGGCCGCATTCCCACACGCCGAAAGGAACGTCCCAACCGCACCCGCCGAGAGTCCCGCAGCCATCAGGCGTCGAATCAACTGCCGTCGGCTCATCCGCCCGCTCCGGAACGCCTCGGCGAGGATCGGCAGGGCGTCATACTGGCTCATGCGTGCACTCCATTCTCCACGATCGGTGACCGGATACGGCGATGCGTGACTCCTCAGCAAGGCGAGCGAACGATCCGTGTGCGAGTCAGGTCGGTTGATATATGGTAACGTTACCATGTACAGCGCATCCCTGTCAAGCCCATGGCGCGGGCACTGTCAGGGAGGGGAGCATTTCGCCGGGGCCGCGATCGCGACGCTCATTGGGGCTATACTGATAGTGGCGCGATGAGTGGCGCGATCCGCATGGCACGACAGTCGAGGTGTGACGGATGGCAGCGACGATCAAGGATGTGGCGGAGCGCGCGGGGGTCTCGCTCATCACTGTTTCGCGCGTGATCAACGAGGCGGGGTACGTCAGCGCGACCACGCGCGCGAAGGTGCAGGCGGCGATCGCGGAGTTGCAGTACATCCCGAATCAGATGGCGAGCAGCCTGCGCTCGCGCCAATCCAGCACGATTGCGCTCCTGCTGCCGACGATCGCCGAGACCTTCTGGACGACGATCGCGCGCGGCGTCGAGGACGAGGCGGAGTCGCGCGGTTACAGCGTCTTCCTCTGCAACACCGACAACGACACGAAGAAGGAATCGCGTTACTTCGATGTCCTCCTCGGCTACCGCGTGGCGGGTGTTATCACGGTGCCGGCGTCGGAGAGCGCGTCACAACTGCACCTCCTGCACGAACATCGGATGCCCTTCGTGCAGATCCACCGCAAAGTGGAGGGCGTCACCGGTGACGTCGTGCGCGGCGATAGCTACGGCGGCG
>JBBSII010000089.1:0-10534 GCA_038232175.1 Thermomicrobiales bacterium | reverse complement strand
CGAAACCTGTTGATCGGCCTCACGTTGATTTCGAGTACACAATGACAAAGCGGCGTCCTCCGTGCGTACATGAGGCAGCGAAGCCGTGGCGTAGTCAACGGCCCTCTCGCCTGGGCCTGCCCACTATGCGACCGACAACGCCACTTCAGCATCCAGCGTGATTAAGTCCGGCCCGACGCTGAGAATCGTCGCGGGTTCGATGGGTGTCGTCGTGCCGCCTATCCCGAGCACACCGCCCTTGTGGGTCGCGATCCGCACAACATTTCCGTTCGTGGGGTCGATATCGACGTGCGCGATCTCGCCCAGAAAGGTGCCGACGCGGTCGACCACTTTCATGTGCATCACCTGGTCGAGCTCAATCAGTGTCCCGGCCATGCTGCCGTGAACGACTTGGTGGCTCGCCACAGTGATCGCGTCCGCACCGATGCTCTGCACTTGCCCGAAGGGAAGAATGAAAATGCCCTCGTCACCCTTCATCTCGAATGCGCGCAGATGCTCCATTTGTGGGTCGAAGAGCGGCTGCTCGATACTCCCCAACTTCGTCCCCTCCGTGAGCGAAACGACCGCGCGGCCTTTCAGTGTGCTGGCATCCATCCTGGCTCTCCCTGCTCACTTCCCCAATCGCCATCGACATCGTTGCGTCGAACACTTCGTACCGCTATCTTCGACGTGCGCCTTCACCGGAAGTCCCATGCAAGAAGCGTGCCGGGTGTACGTACACACTCATATCAATGGCGGCTCGTATCTGCGCTGAGCGCGGCGTGAATCGGTGAGCGTGCCCGGAGATGGAGGGAAATATCGGGACACCGACGCCGATTTCCGGGATGCGTTGCCATCGCTGATTCCGCATGTAACAATCAATATATCTTCGTTATGGGGAATGCATGTATTTCATCTGAGGTGGGTGCAATGACAGAGGGCTGGCAGGTGACGCTGTTACCGGACGACGAACCTTTGGACACACAACCCGATCCGCGATTATCCGACGATGTGGGAGGAGGGGCAGAACCGCCCGCGATGACCGAAGCAGAAATGCTGGATATGGATGACACTGCGGGCCAGCCCGCGCTCGCCGTGGTGCTGTCGCAGCTCCGGAGACTCTACGCTCCACTGACCAGGATCGGCACGGTACGGCCCACAGCGGCGGATGCGGCAGATCGCATCGAGCAGGCACTGGGGCGGCTGCCACCGGGTGCGGCGATCGGCGCGGCGATTGACGAACTGCGCGGGCAACTCGAAGATGCGCTGGCGGAACAGCGGCGAGTGAATATCGAGGCATTCGGGCTGCATGAGGCGGCGTTTATCAGGGCAGCGCGCGAGGCGGATACCGCCCTGCGCGAGCAAAACTCGGGGTGGCGTGTCGGCCCGATAGAATTGGCATTCCGTCGGGGCGCGGCACAAGCGTGCGCCATGTATAACCATGAGCAAATCGTCCGCTGGACTGCGGTGGCCGATGTGAGCGACCTTGACAAGATCGTGCAACGCGGGCAGACCCTCCTCGATCGCGCGCGCGCGTCGCTCCCGGACGATCTCCTGATCGCCGTCACCTGGGATGCCTACGCCGCCGCGCGTGCCGCACGCGCGGCGGCGCGCACCCATTCGCCGGACACGGTGCCCGTTCTCGACTTCTACCGTGATCTGCGGTTCGCGCTCGTGCGACACGACTTGGCGGGCAAGCGTCCGGAGACGAAACTCGCGCACGCCGAGATGCCGAAATGGGCCTTCCTCTACAACCTCGACCGCTACCGTGCGCTCAGTGCAGAGACGCCGACAGAGCGGCGGCTGGGGTTCCAGACAGGTAGTCAGGCGGAGAGCACGCGCGGTCGCTGCGTGACGCTCAATGGCCTCGACGCGGCGCAGGAATACAAGGAGTTCTGCCATGTGCTGCCACCGCGCGGGGTAGCGACATGATTGCCGCCAGTCCGTGGGCTGGTGCGGATGTGGACGCGGTGCGTGACGTGCTGGAGCAGATCGCGCAGTACGGCATCGTCGGCGGGGCGGATGCGCGCATCGTGGATGTCGGCAGCGAGGACTACGTCGCGTGCTTCGCGCGCGAGGTGCTGGACGGCCTGCTGCCGTATGGTGGGGCGACGTGCCGTTTCTTCGAGGGGAGTTACGGCTCCGGCAAAACGCATCTGCTGCGCCTGCTGGAGGCAACGGCGCGACAACGTGGCCTCGCCGTCGTCCGGACGGAGTTGACGCACGACCTCGGCCTCGAAGACTGGCGGCCGATCGCGCAGCATATCTTCACGAGCCTCGAAGTGACCGTTGGGGGAACGCCCGCGCGCGGGCTGTCGGAGATCCTCGTCGCCCTCCATGGTGACGACTACGCCGATGCGGACGCGCTACGTACCGCGCGCCTGCCACACGCGGGTTTTCAGGCAGCGATGCTCCGCGCGGTGACGGCCCCCGCCATTCCCTCGCCGCTGCGCCGCTATCTGAGCGGGGAGCGCGTACGCATCGCTGAACTACGGCAATTCGGTGTGACAGGGGTGAAAGACCCGCTCTCGGCGCGCAATGCGGAACTCGCGCTCGTTACGGTGCTCGGTGGCCTCTCCCGTCTTGGGCTACCGGGGACGCTTCTGCTCTTCGACGAGAACGAAAGCTCATTCTTCGCCCCGAAAGCGCCGACGCGCAAACTGCGGACCGCCGCAAATATCATGCGTCGGCTCGTGGACGGCTGTACGACGGGGAGCCTGACCGGGACGGCGGCGGTGTTTGCGGTCTTGCCGGGGTTTCTCAGCGAATGCGCGCGCCAGTACCCGGCGCTGGGGCAGCGGCTGGAGATGCCCGCGCAGCGTGGTGGCGCCGCGTGGCGTTGGCCCGTGCTGCCCGTCACAGCGGTGACTGCGCTGGCGGAGCCGGAGGATTTCCTCGATGCGGTGCGGGAACGGCTGGCGGCGCTCCTCGCGCGGTGTGGATGCGATCTGGCGGCAGTCGCGACAGCGACGATGCAGATGGAAGAAGCGGGCGTGGCGGTTCTGGCGGAACATGCGGGTTCGGGCTACCGCCGTCCGCTGATGAAGCGGCTGGCGACGGTCGCGCTCAAAACGATGGAGGAGCATGGTACGCATGGATAATGGAGAAGATGGGAGGGGGGGCGCACTACCGGGAGTCGACATTTATCGCGCGTTGGCGCATCTCGCAGAGCTCGGCACCGCGCCGCGCGATGGCTGCTCCGCGCTCGGTGTCGGCTATGAGAACGCCTTCAACCGTCTGGAGCGGATGTACCTGGCAGACGGCTTTGGGCGTGGACGGTCCGCTGAAAAGTTCGTCATCGGTCCGTACGGCTCCGGCAAGACCCACTTCTTGCGCCAGTTAATGGAAGTGGCGCGTACACGTGCGTGCGTGACGGCGGAGGTGGCGCTGAGCAAGGACGTTGATTTCACCCGCACGCTGATGGTGTATGCCGAAGTTGCGCGGGAAATTCGCGCGCCGGAGAGCGCGAGCACGGGCATTCGCGCACTCTTGCGGTCTGCCCTCGCCCGCGTGCGCGATCAAGCCCCGCCGGGACGCATGATGGTCTTCACGCGGGCGTGGATCGACGGCATCGCGGCGGCGGACTACCCACTCCCTGCGTTTGGGCGCATCCTGCGGCGTGCGCTTGACGCCCACGACAATGGCGATGACGCGAGCTTTGAGGCCGCCTGTCGCTGGCTGGATGGCGAGGTATCGGATCGCGCGCTCGCGGCCCGGCTTGAAATCTCGGTGGTGCAGCGAGCGGAAGAGAATTTGCACGGGCGCCGCGCGCTCCTTTCGCTCTTTCGCTTCGTGCGCGCGGCGGGCTATCACGGCACGGTGATCACCTTTGATGAGGCGGAGCAAGGCCTCGGTGTCGATCGCAAGAAGATGAACCGCATTCTCTCGATGCTGCAATCGCAGATTAATGCCGTCGCTGACCTGCGCGATGGATCCGCACTGATCGTCTACGCTCTCACGCCGAATCTCATCGGTGAGATGGAAACGCTCGCAGCGTTGCAGCAGCGCGTGGCGGATCCGGCATCCGGCATGGGCTTCTTCGACGGCAACACGCGTGCGGTGCGCATCGACCTGACCCTCCGCCCCGACCCGGTGCACGAGTTGGAGGCGATCGGCACGCGGCTGTGCGACCTTCTGTACGCCGCATATCGCGAGCGACTGGCGGCGCCGCAAGAGGAGGCGTACGCCGCGATCCGGCAGGTTGCGGCGGCGGTGGACCAGAGCGATGCATCGAGTTCGAGCCGTCGTGCAATGGTGAAGGCGACGAGCGCGCTGCTGCTGTATCTTCATGATACCGGCACGCTTGATCCGGCGACAGTCGCGCGGGTGGTCGGGCAGGGTGCTGCGTGACTGGGCCGCACTTCACCGTTGGCGCGCGCGTGCGAACGGAGGATTTTGGGGTGGGGACGGTCGTCAAAGTGCTGCCGGATGGCGCACTTGTGCGCTTCGATGACTACGGTGCGACGCTTTTGCGGCAAGGTTTTGCGGTGCTGACGCTGCTCGACGGGGGGGCGCGCGCCACGCGCGCGCCGCGGGGTCCCCCGCCCGGGCGGCGCGTCGGGGACGGGCCAACACCACCCGGCCTGAAGGAGCGGCAGGCCGTGGAGGCGCTACGTTTCGGGCTGGTACCGTATGCAATGCTGGACGAACTGACGCTCGGCTATGACGCCCTGCGCGCATGGATTCGTAACCGTTTGCCCGACGCGCATGATGATACTCCTCAGGTGTCCGCCGTCTTTGGGCCGTTCGGGGCGGGCAAGAGCCACATGATGGCGGTCATCCGTCACGTCGCCGAACAAAGCGGCTACTTGACGGCACGGGTCGAGGTGGATGGCAATGCGGTGAGCCTCGCGGAGCCGGCAAAACTCCTGCACGCACTCTGGGGCACGCTTCGCGGGGATGGATTCCTCTCCTCCACGCCGCTTCTTGATCTCTACGTCGTCGCAGCAAAGGCGGGGCGACGCGCGCCGACGATCGCCCCGCGCGGGATCGACAGGCCGCGCACTAACTACCTCTTCATCGCCGAGGTGCTCCTGCGTGGGAGGGCATTGGACGAATACAGCCACATGTTGGAAGAGGTGCTCTCCAGTTCGCCTTTGGGCCGTGTGGGCAGTATGCATGTGCTTCTTGGGCTTTCCCAGGCGATCCGCAACGGCGAGGTGGCAACGTTCAAACCGATGATTGGCACGACCGTTGAGCACCGCCCGTACGACTTCGTCGAAACGCTCGCGGGCCACGCGACCGTGGCGCAACTCGCGGGATATCGGGGCATCGTCCTTACCATCGACGAATTCGAGGTGGACCGGAGCCTGCTGACACCGGCGAAACAGGAGCGATTAGTCCGTCTGCTGCGGGTGCTTCAACAATATCTCGACGGTGAGACCGGCCATCGCGCCGCGCCGCTCGCGCTCTTTTTCGCGACGGTGGGGGAGGAAGGCCACACGGGCGACAAAGTGATTGAGAACCTGATTGGTGCGGAGCCAGAGGCGCGCTATGACTTGCAGCCATGGCCGCCTGAGGAATTGCATCGCCTCGCGGGGAAGATCGACCGGCTTTACACCGTCGCGTACGGGCTGGAGGAGGCGATAGACGGCGCACTCGTGGCGCGCGTCGAGGCGGATCTCGATACGATGGGCAGCGGCGACAGCGGGCTGATTCGTGCCTTCATTAAGCGATATGTCGGCGCGCTGGACCTGCGCTACGGGCCACCAGAGGCGTAGCGATGGAGCCGATATGGACGTTGCGGGCCGATGAAACACTTCGGGCGGACCGCACCATTGAGCGCGACCTTCCGCACGCATGGCCCGCATTCCTGGCGCGATTCGGGCGACTGACGCCGGTGCAGCGCGCCACAATCTCCGCAGTGCTGGAAGGGCGGAGCGTCCTTGTGTGCGCGGCAACGGCGTCCGGCAAGACCGAGGCGGCGTGCGCGCCGCTCGTGGAGCGTTTCATCGGGCGGCGGTCGCCGTGGACAATTCTCTATCTCTCGCCGACGCGCGCGCTCGTCAACGATTTGCATGCGCGGCTGCTTGGTCCACTCGATACCCTGCATTTGCGTGTCGAGCGGCGGACGGGGGATCACCGCGCGGAACTGACGACCCTTCCCCACGTTCTGCTGACGACGCCGGAATCGCTCGACAGCATCCTGTGCCGCCACCGCAGGCCGGAGGGTAGGCACGCGCTCGATAACGTCGTCGCTGTCGTGCTCGACGAGATCCACCTCCTGCACGGGACCGCGCGCGGCGAGCAGGTGCGCTGGCTGCTCGAACGGCTGCGGCGGTTGCTCGCGCAGGCCGGGACTCGCCCGCCGCAGGTCGTGGCGTTGAGCGCGACCGTACCGGACCCGGAGGCGGTGCGGGCGGCGTTCCTGCCTGGCGGCGCGATCATCACGGTCTCCGGTGGGCGCGAGATCGAGGCCGTGGCGCCTGCATCGGCGAGCGCCTATGTGGAGGATGCCCTCCTTGCATACCTTGCGGGGCGGCGGGACAAGGAGAAGATCCTCCTCTTCTGCAACTCGCGGCGGCGGGTGGACACAGTGACGGCGGCGCTGCGCACTCCGCTCGCTGCGTGCGGTTATACTGTATGGGCGCACCACGGCAGCCTCGACCGGCGCGTGCGTGAGCGGGCGGAGACAGAAGCGAAAGAGGGAACGGGCCTCGTCATCGTGGCGACATCCACCCTGGAGATCGGCGTTGACATCGGCGACATTGACCTTGTCGCATTGGACGGGCCGCCGCCCGACCTGCCCGCGCTGCTCCAGCGCATCGGGCGCGGCAACCGCCGCACCGGCACGACGCGGGTGCTTGCGTGCGCGGGAACGCCGGTAGAGGCGCTTATGCAGTCGGCGATGATCGAGGCGGCGCGGGACGGGTGGCTCGGCCCGGCACATCGCGGGCCGCAGCACGCTGTCGCGCGGCAGCAACTCGCCTCCGTGATCTTTGCTGGCGCGAAGGTCGCGACGCCGCGCACCGCACTGCAAGATCTGCTCGACATATGCGCCGCACCGATCGTCGCGCGGACGCTGCTGCCCGCGCTGATCGCCAACGGCGAATTGCTCGAAGACCGGAGCGGCGTGCGGCTTGGCGAAGAGTGGTGCGTGCGTGCAGAGAAGGGAAGCATCCATTCGAACATCGAGGCGACGGCAGGTATGGCCGTGGTGGACGAGGAGAGCGGCGCGGTGATCGCGCGCAGTGTGACAGCGCACGACGGGCGCGGGATGCGCGTGGGCGGGCACCTGTTACAGATTCAGCGCTGGGATGCCTTTCGCATCGAGGTGCGGCGGGTCGCCGATCCCGCGCGCGGAGACGGCGAATGGCGCTACGCGATGGGCAAATTGGCTGTGCGCGGGCCGGGGCAACCCGCAGCGGTACGTCGGTATCTCGGCATCCCGGAGGGAACATGGCCCGTCCTTCATCTGCCCGACGCGACGTACGCATTCCATTTCGGCGGGGCGCGGCGGCAAGCCGTGCTGCAATTGGCCGCCCCGCCGGAGATGCAGCGCGGGGAGATCGTCGTCACGCCGTGGTACGTGCAATGCGCGGGCAGTTCCGCGCGGCCCGCATGGCTCGCCCAGGCGACTGCGGCGGCGCTGGCACCGGCGATCGACGTGCGGCTCGAGGCGCTGGAGCGGTTACTCGGCA
This sequence comes from Thermomicrobiales bacterium, assembly GCA_038232175.1. GTDB lineage: Bacteria > Chloroflexota > Chloroflexia > Thermomicrobiales > JALYUS01 > JALYUS01. Next base: position 2,915 of record JBBSII010000089.1, on the reverse strand, counting down.
GGCCCAATGCAAACCGTATCCTCCCGCGCGCGGTCCGGCTCGATGAGGTGCGTGGTTGGCTGGGCCTCGACGACGAATGCGACCATCTGCGCGCTACTGTCTGGAAGCCCGTCGCGGACGACGACGTTCGTGCAGTGCTCCATGCCCTCATTGCCCAAGGAACGGCGCGAATCTAGCGGCGGAGCCAAATGCGGACGCCGAAGTCCAAACCCTGTGGACGATCACACGTTGTCGCCGCCAAAATATGACAGAAGCGTCGCGATGCTATGCGGTGCGGCCTGCCGCTGCCTTTGCCAACCCCAATTCTTCGGTAGCGGTTTCGCGCATCTTGTACTTCTGGATTTTGCCGGTGACGGTCATCGGGAAGGCATCGGTGAACCTCCAGTAGCGCGGCACCTTGTAGTGGGCGATGCGGGCGCGGCAGTAGTCGCGCAGTTCGTCCTCGGTCGCCTCGTTGCCCGCCTTGAGGATCACCCAGGCCATCACTTCCTCGCCGTACTTCTCGTCCGGCACGCCGATCACCTGCACATCCTGCACCTTCGGGTGCGGGTAGAGGAATTCCTCGATCTCGCGCGGGTAGATGTTCTCGCCACCCCGGATAATCATATCTTTGGAGCGACCGACGATGTTGACATACCCTTCGTCGTCCATCATCGCGAGGTCGCCCGTATGCATCCAGCGCCCCACGTCGATGGCGGTCGCGGTCGCCTCGGGATTATCCCAGTAGCCGAGCATGACGATGTACCCGCGTGAGAGGAGTTCGCCCGTCTGCCCGCGCGGCACGACCGCGCCCGTCTCCGGGTCGATGATCTTGCACTCGACGTGCGGATGGACGCGCCCGACGGTGCTGACGCGCTTCTCCAGCGGGTCGTCCGTCGTGCTCTGGAACGAGACGGGGGAGGTCTCGGTCATGCCGTAGCAGATCGTCACGTCACGCATATTCATTCGGGTGTTGACCTGCTTCATTACCTCGACGGGGCAGGGCGAACCCGCCATGATGCCCGTCCGTAACGACGAAAGATCGAATGAATCGAACTCCGGGTGCGCCAACTCCGCGATGAACATCGTCGGGACGCCGTGAAGGGCGGTGCATCGCTCATTCGCGACGGCCTCCAAGGCACTTTTCGGGTCGAAGCCGGGCGCGGGGATCACCATCGTCGCGCCGTGCGTAACGCAGGCGAGGTTCGCGAGCACCATGCCGAAGCAGTGATAGAAGGGGACGGGGATGCAGAGGCGATCCTGCGGCGTGAAGCGCATGTACTCGCCGATGAAGTAGCCGTTGTTGAGGATCGAGTGGTGCGAGAGCGTGACGCCCTTCGGGAAGCCCGTCGTGCCGGAGGTGTACTGGATATTGATCGCGTCGTCGAACGACTGCTCGCTCTGGGCGGTAGCGAGCGCTTCGGGGGTGACGGTGTGCGCCTTCTCCAGTACGTCGTCCCAGCCGTACGTTCCGGGAGCGGACTGGCCGAACGCAATCACCGTCCGCAGCGCGGGGACGCGCTCGCTGCGGAGCGCACCCGGCTCGCAGGTCTCCAACTCGGGGCAGAGTTCGCGCAGCAGGGTAGCGTAGTCCGAGGACTTGAAGGGCGGCCCGATGATCAGCGCGGCGCACCCCGACTGATTGAGCGCGTACTCCAGTTCGTAGACGCGGTACGCGGGGTTGATATTAACGAGGATCGCGCCGATCTTCGGCGTCGCGAATTGCGCGACGATCCACTCCGCGTGATTCGTCGCCCAGATGCCGACGCGGTCGCCCTTCGTGATACCAAGCGCCATCATGCCGCGTGCGAATTGGTCGCAGAGCGCCCGGAACTCCCGGTACGTATACCGCACATTCTGATGGCAGGAGACGAGCGCCTCATTCTCCGGCACCTGGGCGGCGACGCGGTCGAAGAGGTCGCCGATGGTCGCACCGATCAGCGGCACATCGCTTGAACCATGAACGTAGGAGAGGCGGTCGTCGTAGAGCGCAAGGTCCATCACATGCTCGCTTTCACTTGCTCATTCGCGTGCGTCTTTCACCGGACGCGAACGAACCGCTACCTCAGGAGTGACCTCAGTGTACGGCAGGCGGGAATGTTGTCAACGAATGCCCAACCCCTGCCCTCCATGGGTCTGTTTACGGGAGTGCGTCGATCTGCTATAGCCATGGTGACAACCAACGCCATGACGAACGGAGAGAATTTTCATGGAGACGGGCACCCCCAATGTGCTGTTCGAGCAACGCGGCCCGGTCGCATGGGTGACGTTCAATCGCCCGGAGGCGCGCAACGCGATGACCTTTGCGATGTACGACGCGCTCGTCCGCGTCTGCGCGCACGTCACCGCGACGCCTGACATCCGCGTGCTCGTCCTCACGGGCGCGGGGGAGAAGGCGTTCGTTGCGGGGACGGACATCAGCCAGTTCACGTCGTTTAAGGACGCGCAGGACGCGCTCGATTACGAAGCGCGGATCGGCGCAGTCATCACGGCGCTCGAAACGCTGGAACGGCCAACAATCGCGGCGATCCGCGGCTTCGTCGTCGGGGGAGGCGCGGCGCTGGCGATGGTGTGCGACATTCGCATCGCGACGCCGGACTCCCGTTTCGGCTTCCCGATTGCGCGCACGCTCGGCAATGCCCTCGGCATGGGCGCGTATGCCCGCCTCATCGATCTGATCGGCCCGGCCCGGACGAAGGAGATGATCTTCCGCGCGCGTCTGATGGACGCGCACGAGGCGCATACGGTCGGGCTTTTCAGCGAGCTTGTCGAACCGGAATCGCTGCATCAGCATGTGCAGGAGGTGGCGGAGCAGATCGCCGGGAACGCGCCGCTGACGATTCAGATCACCAAAGAGTCGGTCGCCCGCATCCTGGCACACCGCCGCCCGCCGCACAGCAGCGACCTCATCGTCAAAGCGTACACGAGCGACGACT
>JBBSII010000088.1:0-10554 GCA_038232175.1 Thermomicrobiales bacterium | reverse complement strand
CGGCAGATCGTCGAATGGAAGTTCGACGGACTTGGCAATGTGTCGGCCATCCTCGACTTCGCTTCTGGTTGGGGGCGGTCCACTCGCTTCCTTGTCCAGGAGATTCCTCCTCAACGTATTTGGGTCTCAGATATTCTTGCGGACGCAGTCAGGTTTCAACAGGACCAATTTGAGGTGAACGGAATCGTTTCCACGACCAACCCCGAAGATTTTCAATGTGACAAGCAATTCGACTGTATCGTCGTGTCCTCACTGTTCAGCCACCTCCCGGAAAAGACATTTATGCGCTGGCTTCATAAGTTGCATAGCTTGCTTAACCCAGGCGGCATGCTAATCTTCAGCGTGCATGACGAGGCGCTGCTGTCTCCAGGAGCGATGCCGGAGTCAGGTATCTACTATGTCGAGAGATCGGAAATCGACATTTTAGATGTACGCGACTATGGATCAACGTATGTCACGGAGGCCTTTGTCCGACAAGCCATTGGTGAAGCCACAGGGAAGAAAGTCTATTATCGTATCCAGAAAGCTCTCGCGCATTTACAAGACGTGTATGTCATTGTGAACAGTCCAGATCAGGATTTCGCGGGCTTGAGATTTGCATATGGACCGCAAGGGCATATCGACCGCTGTGTTTTGACAAACGCCAACGGGCTCAGCATTGAAGGCTGGGCGACGGACATCACGCCGGGTGATGTCTCGGTCATAGATATCCAAGTGATTATTAATGGTCATCTCAGACAACGCTGCATGCCATTTATCAATCGCCCTGATGTGGCCAAACACTTGGCTGGCGAAGAGCACGAGAAGTTCGTGTATTCGGGGTGGGCGTGTTCATGCCATGTACCAGTCCCGATTTCGCCTTCCAGCGACATCCTGCTCATAAGAGCGATATCAAGTAACCAAACGCGATTCGTTCTTTACGTCAGTACGGTCGAAAAAGCTCTCGTTCAATGATAAACGGACGATTACATTCATCCGGGAACTAGTACTACAGCAGCACTTCAGCGTCCGTACTGCATTGTTGCCCAGATGCAGTGGTCTCGATGCCACGTTCGTACTGATGAAATAGGCACCTGAATCTGGAAGTGCTGCTGTAGTACTAGGTGGCAGCCTCTAAAACGGACGCTATTAGAGGTTCGGGTATTCTCGGGTGGCAAATCAGGGCACCTCCAAGGGTCATAGCTATGCACGATCAGATAGACGTTCATTTCGCGGGCTATCACTATACCCCCTCCCTTGGAGGGAGGGGGTTGGGAGTAGGATTCCCCGCCCTACCATCGAAATTCGCATCGTCATGGAATTGGGTGACGCGCCCCTTGCGCATCGCTTTGGGAGGTTTGTGCCAATGTCTCTCACGTCTCTCTCTCCGCACACGAATAATCACCGCGCGCTCCCCGCTGTCCATAAGCGGGACGGTTCGACCGCCGCGTTCGATGGCGAGCGCATCCGGGTCGCCATCGAACAAGCCTTCCGCGCCGAACTTGACCTCTCCGCCGATATTCCTCTCGCGCCTGAGACGGCGGCGAAGATCGCAAGGCTCGCGACAGCCGTCGTCGTCTGGTGCCGCGAGCAGGAGGAGGTGCGTGTCGAGCAGATTCAGGACGAGGTCGAGCGGGCGCTGATGCGCGCCGAGGAGCACGGCGTCGCACGGCGGTACATCCTCTACCGCGAGGCGCGGGCGGAGGAACGACGGGCGCGCGTGCTCCACTACATGCGGGCGGACGGCACGGAGGCGGAACTCGATCACGACGCGCTCCGCCAGCGCATCGTGGACGCCTGCGTCGGCCTCGATGGCGACGCCCATGCCCTCGCCGCGCCCGTCTTCGCTGAGGCGATTGGCAGCGTCTACAACGGCATCGGCGAGGCCGAGATCACGCAGGCGATCATCCTCGCGGCGCGCTCCCGCATCGAGCGCGACCCGGCGTACACCTACGTCGCCGCCCGGCTTCTGCTGGCCGCGCTCTACGCGGAGAGTTTCGGCACGCCGACCACCCTTGCGGACGCGACCGCCGCGTACCGCGAATACCTCCCCCGCTACATCGCGACGGGCATCGCCGCCGAGATGCTCGACCCCGCCTTCGCCACGTACGATCTTGAGCGGATCGCCGCCGCCCTCCGCCCGGAGCGCGACCTCGCATTTGCGTACCTCGGCCTGCAAACGCTCTACGACCGCTACGTCCTGCAGACGCAGGGACGGCGGTTCGAGCCGCCGCAACTCTTCTGGATGCGCGTGGCGATGGGCCTTGCCCGCAACGAGGACGACCGCGAGGGGCGTGCCATCGCCTTCTACGACCTGATCTCGCAGTTCGCCTTCACACCCTCCTCCCCCACGCTGTTCAACGCGGGCACGCGCCACCCGCAACTCTCCTCCTGCTTCCTCACGACCGTGCCGGACGACCTCGGCGCGATCTTCAAGTGCGTGCGCGACAACGCCCTCCTCTCCAAGTGGAGCGGCGGCCTCGGCAACGACTGGACGAATGTCCGCGCCCTCGGTGCGCACATCAAGGGGACGAATGGCAGCAGTCAGGGCATCATCCCCTTCCTCAAGGTCGCGAACGACACCGCCATCGCCGTCAACCAGGGCGGCAAGCGCAAGGGCGCGGTCTGCGCCTATCTGGAGCCGTGGCACCTCGACGTGGAGGAATTCCTCGACCTGCGGAAGAACACGGGCGACGACCGCCGCCGCACGCACGACATGAACACCGCGTTCTGGGTGCCCGACCTGCTGATGAAGCGCGTGCTGGCGGGCGGCAATTGGACGCTCTTCAGCCCGAACGATGTGCCCGATCTGCACGATTCGTACGGCGCCGCGTTCGAGGCGCGGTACCGCGCGTACGAGGCGAAGGCGCAATCGGGCGCAATCGCCCTCTCTCGCACGCTCCCCGCCGTGGACCTCTGGCGCAGGATGCTGACGATGCTCTTCGAGACGGGTCACCCGTGGATCACCTTTAAGGACCCGTCAAATGTCCGCTCGCCGCAGGATCACGTCGGCGTGGTGCACAGCTCCAACCTCTGCACAGAAATTCTGCTCAACACCACCGCCGACGAAACCGCCGTCTGCAACCTCGGCTCGATCAACCTCCCCGCGCACCTCACCGATGGGCGGTTGGACCTCAAACGCCTCCAGACGACGGTGCAAACCGCCATGCGGATGCTCGACAACGTCATCGACCTGACCTACTACCCGACCGACGAGGCGCGAGCGGCGAACATGAAGCACCGCCCCGTCGGCCTCGGCATCATGGGCTTCCAGGACGCGCTCTATGCCCTCGGCGTCAGTTACGCGAGCCAGGAGGCGGTCGAGTTCGCGGATCGGAGCATGGAGGCGGTCGCCTACTACGCCACTCTCGCCTCCGCCGAACTGGCGCGCGAGCGGGGAACGTACGGCAGCTACGCCGGGTCGAAGTGGGAGCGCGGCCTCCTGCCTATCGACACCATCGACCTGCTCGAAGCGTCGCGCGGCCTGCCCGTGGAAATGGACCGCTCGACGACGATGGAATGGGAGGTCGTGCGCGCCGCCATCTGCGCGCACGGGATGCGCAACTCCAACGTGATGGCAATTGCGCCCACCGCCACGATCTCGAACATCGTCGGCACGTCGCAGTCAATCGAACCTGCGTACAAGAACCTCTACGTCAAGAGCAACATGTCCGGCGACTTCACGCAGATCAATATCGCCCTGGTGAACGATCTGAAGCGCGTCGGCCTCTAGGACGACGCGATGCTGGACGACCTGAAGTACTACGACGGCTCACTCGTCGAGATTAAGCGCATCCCGGAGGAGATCAAGGAGCGGTACCTGACCGCCTTCGAGGTCGCGCCGGAGTGGCTGATCGCCGCCGCCAGCCGCCGCCAGAAGTGGATCGATATGAGCCAGTCCCTGAACCTCTACATGGTCCAGCCGAGCGGCCAGAGACTTTCCGAGATGTACTTCGCTGCGTGGCGCGCCGGCCTCAAGACGACCTATTACCTCCGTACCCTCGCCGCGACGCAGGTGGAGAAGTCCACGCTGGACATCAACCGCCGCAGCATCCAGCCACGCTGGATGAAGAGCCAGAGCGCGTCGAGCAACATCCAGATCACCCGCCCCGCCACCGAGGTGGACGAAAAGACCGCCTGCAACCTCGGCGAAGATTGCGAGGCGTGCCAGTGACGAGAAGCCAGAAACCAGAAGCCGGATGGAAACGGATACCTCTGAGGACCTGGTGCCCTCCGAGCCACTTTCCCCTCCCCTCTCCATCACCGCACGAACCTGCATATGCCACACCCTAACGGCGATGGCGAGGGGCCGGGGGTGAGGAATTTTCGTCCTCAGTCCTCAGATCACCAAAAGGAGTCAACCATGACACTGACATTCGACGAGAGCACGACGAAAACAGGAGCGGTGACGATCCGAGGCGTGGATGCGCGGGACAAACGACTCATCAACTGCTCGCAGGTGGACGTGAACCAGTTAATGCCGCTCAAGTACTACTGGGCGTGGGAGCACTACCTGAACGGCTGCGCGAACCAGTGGATGCCCACCGAAGTCGCGATGGGCAAGGACATCGAGACGTGGCGCGGCAGCGACCTGACGCCGGACGAGCGCACCGTCATTATGCGGAACCTCGGCTTCTTCTCGACCGCCGAGAGCCTCGTCGGCAACAACCTCGTGCTCGCGCTCTTTAAGCACATCACGAACCCGGAGTGCCGCCAGTACCTGCTGCGGCAGGCGTTCGAGGAGGCCGTGCACACACACACCTTCCTCTACATCGTGGAGAGCCTCGGGCTGGACGAGCGCGAGATTTTCAACATGTACCACGAGGTGCCCGTCATCGCCCGCAAGGACGCCTTCGAGATGGACCTCACCGCCGCCGTGCTCGACCCGAACTTCTCCACGGAGACCTTCGCGGGGGCGCAGAAACTGCTGGAGAACCTGATCGGCTACTACCTCATCATGGAGGGCATCTTCTTCTACACCGGCTTCGTGATGATCCTCTCCTTCCACCGCCGCAACATGATGACGGGCATCGGCGAGCAGTTCCAGTACATCCTGCGGGACGAGACGACGCACCTCAACTTCGGCATCGACCTCATCAACGGCATTAAGGAGGAGAACCCAGCGTTGTGGACGCCGGAGTTCCAGCGGCACATCTACGGCCTCGTCAATCAGGCGGTGGAGCTGGAAATCGCCTACGCGGAGGACTGTTTGCCGAACGGCATCCTCGGCCTCAACGGCGCGCTCTTCCGTCAGTACGTCCAGCACATCGCGGATCGCCGGTTGGAGCGGATCGGCCTGCAGGGGCAGTTCGGCGCGTCGAATCCCTTCCCGTGGATGAGCGAGACGATGGACCTCGGCAAGGAAAAGAACTTCTTCGAGACCCGCGTCACCGAGTACCAGTCCTCCTCCTCGCTCAACTGGGAGTAAGGGCGCTACGGAAGCGACGACCCTCGAAGTGACACACCGACGGCAGGGCGATGGCGCCCTGCCGTCGGTGTGATGTACCGGTAACGCATCACGATTGCAACGGGACAGCACAAGCAGCGAATTACGCGATACCCGCCATTGGTGGCACGTCGATGCGAATATGCTGCAACCAGGGCTGTTGCGGTGCAGGCTGCATCGCAAGGGCTTTCTCAATGACCTGCGACATTGTCATCACCATATCGCTGATGACGACCGCGACAGGGCCGGGAACATACTGTTTACCCGTCTCATTGTCACGATATGCAGGCACCCCCTCAACGGTGATGGTGAATGTATCAAAGGCGAAATCTTGTGTGATGGTAACGCGCGATACATTCTCCGATGCACCCGCGATGCGGCGCTCTAGTTTGCTTTGCTCTGCCGACACCATTAGTTTCTTCCTTGCTCCATCTATCGGCGTTTCCAAGCGGTTTTCCATTCAACCACACTTGGCCGATACATGGTCACGACAACGATATCTGCGTTGCGATCAATCTCGACAACAATATGAATATACGTAGTACAGAACCGCTTATCGAGTTTAAGTCCGCGTTCCTCGCCACAGAACAACAAGCGGTTACGTTCCGAGTAATCCGCGAGCACTTCGCCGCGCATCAAGGCATCGATGCCCTGACCAACCGTGAATCCTTCGCGCGGCACCCCTTGGAAGAGCGAGACAGTAACGACCACATGTAACCACTTCTCTGCCGACCGCGCGACTGTCTGTACACCGTCTGCAACGAAGAAACGAGCAGGAAGTTGCAGATACTGCCCTTCATCGCCATAGATTCCGCATCGCGGGAAGGGGGCGAGTCGTATACAATCGCGCCCTGTACTGAAGACGCAGCGCGCGAGTATCGGGAGGGAACCGCGATGGGCATCACCTGGGGTATCCACATCGGGCAGCAGAATATCGCGATGGAGGAGTTGCGCCGCCTCTGGACGTATGCGGACACGCACGGCTTCGGCTGGCTCTCCGTCTGGGATCATCTCTACTGCGCGACGAACGACGCGGACCCGCACTACGAGGCGGTCGCCTCCCTCGCCGCCCTCGCGTGCGACACAGCAAACCTGCACTTCGGCTGCATGGTCTTCGCCACGCCGTACCGCAATCTCGGCCTGCTCGCGAAGTCGCTCATCACGATCAACCACCTCTCCGGTGGGCGGTTCGAGCCGGGGATGGGCGCGGGCTGGCACGAACCGGAGTTCCGCGCCTTCAACTACCCCTTCCCGCCGATCAAGGAGCGCATGGACATGCTCGATGAGGGGATGCAGGTGATGCGCAGTTTCATCGACAACGAGGTGACAGAGTACCACGGCCAATTCTTCGACTTCACGAACGCCTACGTGAACCCGCGCCCGGTCGGCACATTGCCGCTCTGGATCGGCGGACGCGGCGAGAAGCGGACGGCGCGCATGGCCGCGAAGTACGCCGACGGCTGGAACATCGCCTATGTCTCGCCGGAGGACCTCGCGCACAAAACGGAGGTGCTGCATCGCTGGTGCCAGGTCGAGGGGCGCGACCCGGATCAGGTCAGAATCGCGACGCAGTTGGGCTTCTTCATGTCCGCCTCGGATGATCCGAAGGTGATGGAGGCGACGGAGACGGAGATGCGTCGCAAGGTGCCGCACCAGGACCCGGCGGGTCAACTGATCGGCAGCCCGGCGCAGGTGGTCGAGCGACTGAAGCAATACGAGGCGATGGGTGTCAAAGAGATCAACATCGCCATCCGCCCGTCTATCGACTGGGCCGCGCTGGAAACCTTCGTCAATGAGGTCATGCCGCAGTTCACGTAGATGACGGGGATTTGAATCGCGAAAGCGCCACGGCAGGGATCACCCACCCCACCTGCATCGCACTCGCGAAAAGACGTTACCCCGTAGCCGCCCCCCCTTCCCCCGTGGGGAAGCCGGGTGTCCCCTGACCAGGTGGGGGATTCGGGTCGCCCCGCCCCGCGAGTCGTCGCACCAGTGCGCGCTCCTCCGTGCCGAAGGTGCCAAGTGCGAGCAACGCGACGCAATACCCCGCGCCGCCGAGCGTCGCGCCGACCCACGGCCCCCAGCCGAGCCGCCACCCCGCCACCCAGGCGACGAGCGCGAAGAGCGACGCCGCCACCACCGGCTGCCAGCCGAGCCGCACCGCCGGAAGCGGCCCGAGCGACCGCCCCACCCAGAAGACGAACGGCACGAGGAGCACCACCTCCGAGAGCACGGAAATCACCGCCGCCGCCCCATACGAGAAGGCGGGGATGAAGAGCAGGTTCGCCACGATGTTGAACACGACCGTCACCGCGAAGGCCCACGTCATCCGCCGCTGCTGACCGAGCGCGATCAGCACGTACTGCGTCACGCCGTTGACGAATGAGAAGGGCAACAGCCAGATAATGAGGCGGAGCGCGGTCGCCGCGCCGGGCAGATACGCCTTGCCGCCGATGATCCGCACCAGTTCCGGCGCGAGCACCGTCGCGCCGACCGACAGCGGCAGGGCGATCACGAGCAGCAGCCGCACTGCGAGGTGGTACGTCCGCGCCAGCGTCGCGCGGTCCCGCGCCGCCTGCCGCGCCAGTTGCGGGAACAAGACGAGCGTGAAGGTCGAGGAGATAATCAGGAAGGTGTTGATCAGTTTGACGCTCACCCCGTAGAGGCCGACCGCCGCGTCCCCCTTGAGCGGCTGGAGGATGAAGACATCGAGCGTGAAGAAGAGCGATTGCAGCAGGCCGTTAACGAGCAGCGGCCCGCCGTCGCGCAGGAGGCGTCGCGCCGCGCCCCACGGCAGCGACCACTCCACCCGCACGCCGAGCCGGCGGATGAGCAGCAAGATCGGCCCGAGCGTCAGCAGATTCGCGACGACCGCCGCCAGCGCCAACCCGACCGGCCCCCATCCCACGAGGAGCGTCCCCGTTCGCAGCAGCAGACCGACGAGGCTGCCGAGGATCGTCACCGCCGCCGGGATTTCGAACCGCTCGCGCCCGTTGAAGACGCTTGTCGCGGCGTCCGTGTACGCGGTCGGCACGACCGAGAGGGCGAGCAGCGCCACCGCGCCGACCTGCACCGCCCCGATGCCGCCCCACGCCACGTTCGCCCCGAGGAAGAGCGCGAGCGGCGGTAGCGACAGCGCGATCAGCGCGAGGCGCAGCAGCGTCGTCTCGCCGAGGAGCCGCCCGGCGCGCCCCGGCTCCTGGGCGATCCGCTGCGTGGCCAGCGTCCCCATGCCGAAGTCCGTCACCGTCTTCAGATAGAGCCAGACGAGGATCGCGTACTGGTACTGCCCGCTGCCGGTCGGCCCGAGCGCGCGGAGCATGTAGAGGGCGAAGAGGAAGTCCAGCCCCTTGTTGGTGAACTGCGACAGGAGCAGGAAGCCACTGTTCTTCGCCACCAGTTGCACCGCGTTCGCGTCCCGCCCCCTGCTCCAGCGCGCCCAGAAGACCAGCGCCCCTACGAACGCCAGCGCGAACAACCCAACGACGATGGACACGAGCAGAACTTTCATAGCACCTAACGCGGATTCACTGCGGGGCAATCGAAGCGCGCCCTGCTTGCTCAGGGTACACGCTCCCCGCGTATGGCGCACATCTGGGCGGCCATGTGGCGGAAAGCGACCACCCGCACGGGTCGCGCCCGTAGGCGAGCCGTCTGGCCCAGGTTGTCGGATAGAGACGCAGGGCGTCCGCATCCAGCATCGCCGCCCGCCCGCCGTCAAACCCCCATACCCGCAACACCTGCGCTATCCACATCGCCCCCGCCTCCAACGGATAACCCGCTTCCGCGAGCGCCCCCCGATTGAGACGAATTTCCAGCGTTGCGCCCGGTCGCGCGAGCGTGACAAGCCCATCGCGGAACGCCGGATGGCCATCGAGGAGCGCCGCGAGCAGGCTCCCCCACGGGAAGTTAATCGTGATCCGTGTCGCCACCCCACGCAGTTCGCCGGGGAGCGTCAGCGCGTTCGCGATGACGAAAAGCGCGTTGCGTGGCGCGTCCCGCGAGATGCCGCGCAAGTTCTCCCGGCAGGCGTCGATACCGATGGCGAGCCACGCGGGATTTTCCCGCGCGACATGCCGGACGTAGCGGCCGTCGCCCGTGCCGATGTCGATCAAAATCTCCCGATATCCAGCAATTTGTGCCGCCAGCGTGGCGGCGTCGATGATCGATGCCCGTTTGCCACAGATGCCTTCCATGCGCTCCCGTCCGTTCTTTCGTTTCGGCGTGTCGTCGAAGTGCGAAAGAACGTCCTGGTGGCGCGCGGGCGGTTGGTCGTCGGGGCGTGGCGAAACAGCGCCGACGTCAGCCGCCGTCGAGGCTATCGGGTGTCGGGTGTTTCTGCGGGCGGATTAACGAAAAACGCGCGGGCCAACGGCCCACGAAATTATCACGGCAAGATTGGCGCTGCGTTACATCTTAGCAGGGCGGACGGGCGAGATTCCGCATCGGGATACGCATCTCGGGAACCTTTCCAGCGTTCACAACCGGCGACCTGGCACCGACAAAGGCGTGGTGACATTTCCAGTGTATCACGACTCCTCACGATACACGCGGAGGAGCGCGCGGGCGGAATCGCCCCAGCCCTTCGTCGCAGCGCGGGCAAGACCCGTCGCGCGGCGTTTGGTGGTCGCCGTTGCGTCCTCACTCAGCGCGGCGGTGATCGCGTCCGCCAGGGCGAGCGGATCGCCCACGTCGGCGTAATGCGCGGCATCACCCGCCACCTCGCGATGCGGCGGGATGTCCGACGCGACGACCGGGATGCCGCACGCCAGCCCCTCCAGCACCGAGAGGCCGAACCCTTCGTACCACGCAGGCGCGACAACGAGAGTAGCGGCGTTGTAGAGCGCGGGGAGCAGATCGTCGGGCGGGGAGCCGAAGCGGACGTGCCCCGCGAGGTGGAGTTCCTGCGCGGTGTCGAAGATCGGCGCGAACCGCCACCCCTGCCGGCCCGCGATCACGAGCGCGTGCGGTATTCCGGCCTCCCGCAGGCGGGCGTAGGCGCGCAAGAGCGTCGGGTAGTTCTTCCGTGGTTCCAGCGTGCCGACCGCGAGGATGTACGGGCGATCCGCGCTCCCGACAAGCTCTGTCACTGCCGCACGCGCCGCCACGCGCTCCCCCGGCGGGTACGG
>JBBSII010000087.1:0-10583 GCA_038232175.1 Thermomicrobiales bacterium | reverse complement strand
CGGGTGTTATCACGGTGCCGGCGTCGGAGAGCGCGTCACAACTGCACCTCCTGCACGAACATCGGATGCCCTTCGTGCAGATCCACCGCAAAGTGGAGGGCGTCACCGGTGACGTCGTGCGCGGCGATAGCTACGGCGGCGCTGTCGCGCTGACGAAGCACCTGGTGGACGCCGGGGCGCGTCGCGTCGCGTATGTCGGCGGCTTCCGCAGCCTCCTGAACTCGCGCGATCGCGTCGCGGGCTACGAGGACGCACTCAGCGCGGCAGGCTTGGCGCTCGATCCGACACTGATCCGCCTCGGCACCCTGGAGCAGCAGACCGGCTACGCGATCGTCCGCGAACTGCTCCGGTCCGGGGTCGAGCCGGACGCGCTCTTCATCGCCAACAGCACGCTCGCGATCGGAGCGCTCCACGCGCTGATCGAGGCGGGCGTCCGGATTCCTCGTGACATGCTCGTCGCCTCATACTACGACAACTCCGCGCTCGACGATTTCTTGCCCTTCATGAGCACGGCCATCCAGCCGACGTACGAGATGGGGCGATTGAGCGTGCGGCGCCTCTTCATGCGCATCGCCGGCGCGTCGCTCCCACCGGAGGACCTCATCTTGCCCAACCGGATCATGATCCGGAATGCCTTCGATGTCGATCGCGAAAGCGGCACCGCCCTGTTGCCCGTGTAGCTCCGCGAGGCGTCGGCCCATCCGACCCGTTCACCGTGGATTATCTCTGCATCTGGCACAACAGTCACCCAATATTGCCGAGGATTGCATGGAAATGATGAAAAGGCCCTATACTCTGTGCGCAATGCCGGAATGTGTTCCAATCTCTGACGTCGGGGGTTCCCGTGCACCAAGATGACGGGGCGGAACCTGTCCATCGTCGGCATCGGCGAGCGGTGTCGGTCGCCGTCCGCGTCCACGATCGCGCGACGGGATAAATCGGAGGGGTTGGGGAGCGATGAACGACGACAACGGGATGCGCACACCGATGACCGGGACAGCGACGCGACTCGGACGCCGCCGCTTCATGCGGCTGGCGGCGGCGGCGAGCGGCGGGGCGACGCTGGCGACCCTGCTGGCGGCCTGCGGCGGGTCGAGCACCGCGACCGACACGCCGCAACCGGCCGCCGGGGCAGCGACGACGGCTCCGGCGCCCACGACGACCGGGACCACGGGCGCATCCGCCCCGGCGGCGACGACCGGCGCGGGTGCGCCAGCATCCCCGACGGTGGCAACGGCGGCCGCGACGGGCGGCACACCGAAGAAAGGCGGCACGCTGCGCGTCGCGCTCGAATCGGACATCATCGGCATCGATCCGCACGGCGCTTCCGCCGGCGTGGATCGCAACGTCTACACAACCGTCTACAACGGCCTCGTCGCGCCGGATAAGAATCTCAAAATTGTGCCGGATCTCGCCGAATCGTGGACGACACCGGATCCGACAACGTACCTCTTCAAACTGCGCCCCGGCGTCAAGTTCCACGACGGGACGGATTGCGACGCGGCGGCGGTCAAGAAGAACTTCGACTACATCCTCGACCCGGCCAACGCGTCGGCGCGCCGCCCGGAGATTGACGATGTGCAGGAAGTGACCGCACCGGACCCGCTCACCGTCAAAGTCACGCTGAAGACGGCATTCTCGCCCTTCCTTTCGATCATCTCCGACCGCGCGGGGTACATCGTCTCGCCCACCGCGCGCGCCAAGTTCGGCAAGGATTTCACGCGCAACCCGGTCGGCACCGGCCCGTACCAATTCGTCGAATGGGTGAAGGACGATCACGTCACCTTCAAGCGATTCGACGGCTATTTCGAGAAGGATGTCGCCTACCTCGATCAGATCGTCTATAAGCCGATCCCCGATTCCTCGGTCGCCCTGACCAACCTGAAGACTGCCAATATGGACTTCCTGCGCTCGGTGGACCCGAAGGATGTCGCCGAGATCAAGGCGAATAAGAGCCTCGGTTACCTCGAAGGCGAGGGCGTCGGCTACACCGGCCTGTGGATCAACACCGCGAAGGGGCCACTCGCGACGAAAGCGCTGCGCGAGGCGGTCTCGCTCGGCATTGACCGCGAAGAGTTGCTCGCGGCGGCGTACTTCGGCATCGGGGAGATCGCCAATGGGCCGATCCCGCCGAGCAGTTGGGCGTACGACAAGGGTGCCCGGCCCGTCGCGCGGGATGTCAAGGCGGCGAAGGCGAAACTGGCCGAGGGCGGGCAGCCGAGCGGCTTCAAGATGGTGCTCAAAGGTGACAATTCGCCGCTGACGCAGAAGATCGCCCAACTCTTCCAGGCCCAACTGAAAGAAGTCGGCATCGACGTGCAGATCCAAGTGCTCGAGTTCGGCGCACTCCTCAAGGCGGGCGAGCAGAACGACTTCGACGCGCTAAGCCTGGGCTGGAGCGGTCGAATTGACCCGGATGGCAACATCGAGCCGATCTTCCAGACGAAGGGGGCGTTCAACTACGGCAAGTATTCCAGCCCCGACGTGGATAACCTCGTCGCGCAGGCGCGCCTCGTCGCCGATCAGGGGCAGCGCAAGGCGATCTACCAGCAACTGACGAAAAAGATCAACGATGACGTGGCGTATGTCTTCACCCGCTTCACCCCGACGGGCTATGCAGTGGGGAATTACGTCAAGGGATTCGAGGTGACGCCGGATGGCCTGGCGCGCTTCAAGCGGACGTGGCTGAACAAGTAGCGGGCGGGGAACGACGTGCTCAAATTCATCCTCGCGCGCCTTGTCTCGACGATCCCTGTCCTGCTCTTCATCAGCGTCGCCATCTTCCTGATGCTGCACCTGACGCCGGGCGATCCGGTCAAGATCATGCTCGGGGACGACGCGACACCCGAGGCGGTGGGCGCGCTGCGGACCGATCTCGGCCTCGATAAGCCGTTGCCGGTGCAGTATCTCCGCTGGCTCGGCAACCTGCTGCGGGGCGATCTCGGCCACTCAATCCGCACGCATCAGCGGGTGACCGAGGCGATTGCCGGCCGGCTGCCGGTGACGCTCGAACTCGCCTCCCTCGCGCTGATCGTCGCGCTGTTGATCGGCATCCCCGCCGGGATCATCGCCGCGATTCGGCGCAATTCGGTGGCGGACATCGCGTCCACGACCGTCGCGCTGATGGGAATCTCGCTGCCGAACTTCTTCCTCGGTATCCTGCTGATTCTGCTCCTCTCGCTCCGGCTGCGCATTCTGCCGCCGAGCGGCTATGTGCCATTCGTGCAGGACCCGCTCGAAAACCTGAAATTGATGGTGATGCCCGCCGTCTCACTTGGCGCGGCGCTGGCCGGGATCATCGCGCGACTGATGCGGTCGAGCCTGCTTGAGGCGCTCGGGGCCGAGTACGTGCGAACGGCGCGGGCGAAAGGGTTGAGCGGGCACGCGGTGATCCTCGGCCACGCGCTGAAGAACTCGCTGATACCCGTCGTCACGGTCGTTGGCCTGCAAACCGGCGCGCTGCTCGGCGGCGCGATCCTCACCGAGACTGTCTTCGCGCTGCCCGGCATCGGTCGCCTCGTCGTGGACAATATCTTCGCGCGGGATTTCCCGGTCGTGCAGGGCGTCATCCTCTTCCTCGCCCTCACCCGCATCGCCAGCAACCTCGTCGCGGACCTGCTCTACGCGAAACTCGATCCGCGGATCACGTATGGATAAGAACGGGGCGCAACCGAATGAATCGCAAAGATGCTTTGTTGGCCCTAACTGTCCACCCCTTCCCGCGTGGGGAGGGGGCGGAAAACGAAGATGCAAGACGCGGAGGACGCGAAGAAAGAGCGGGTGAAACAATCCTCCGCGTTTCTTCCCCGCGTCCTCCGCGTTGATTCGGTTTGGTACCGGTGGTTGTGAAAGGAATCTCGATGGAGGAAACGACGCGCGCCACGCCCCTGCAACCAGCGATTGGGCGGGCGTTCACGCCATCCGGCGCGGCGCCGGTGCGGGACTTCATGCGGCGGCTGTGGCGCGTCCGGCTCGCCGGGGTGGGCATAGTGATCGTCGGGATCGTCGTCCTGACCGCGCTCTTCGCGCCGCTGCTCGCGCCCTACGATCCGACGCAGAAAAACACGCGGAACCTGCTCAAAGCGCCGACGCTCCAGCATCCGCTCGGCACCGACGAACTGGGTCGGGATACGCTCTCGCGCGTCATCTACGGCGCGCGGATCTCGCTGGAGGTCGGCATCATCGCGGTCGGCATTTCGCTGGTGATCGGTGTCCTGCTCGGCCTGATCGCGGGCTATACCGGCGGCGCGACCGATGGGATCATCATGCGAATCATGGACGGCCTGCTCGCCTTCCCCGCGCTCGTCCTCGCCCTCGCGATCACGGCGATGCTCGGGCCGAGCCTGAACAATGTCATGCTCGCCATCGGCATCACCGGTATCCCCTCGTTCGCGCGCCTCGTGCGCGGGCAGGTGCTGACGACGAAGCGGCTGGAGTATGTTCAGGCGGCGCAATCCGTCGGCGCGAGCGATTGGCGGCTAATGCTCCGCCACATCTTGCCGAATATCGTCGCGCCGATTATCGTCCAGGCATCGATCAGCGTGGCGGCGGCGATCCTCGCGGAGGCGGGGCTTTCGTTCCTCGGCCTCGGCATCCAGCCGCCGACCGCCAGTTGGGGCTCGATGCTCAACGTCGCGAAGGGATACCTGGGGCGCACCGCGTGGCTCGCGATCGCGCCCGGCACGGCGATCTTCGTCACCGTCCTCGGCTTCAATTTCCTCGGCGACGCGATCCGCGACGTCCTCGACCCGCGACTGCGGTCTTCATCATAGGGAGGTAGCGATGGCAACAACCACACAATCGGCGCCGACGATCGCGGATGCGGCCATCGCCACCGGCCCGCCGCGCGATGTGGTGATGGCGCAGCGCGGCATCGTCGCGTCCGCGAATGTCTATGCGAGCGAGGCGGGGTTGGACGCGATGCGGCGCGGCGGGAACGCGGTGGATGCCGCTATTGCTGCCGCCGCCGTCCTCTGCGTCGTCGAGCCGCGCAACGGGCACCTCGGCGGCGACACATTCATCCAGATCGGCCTCGGCAACGAAAAGCGGGTCGTGGCGATCAATGGGAGCGGGGCCGCGCCCGCCGCCGCGACGTTGGAACGATACCGGGCCCTCGGCGGTATCCCGGAGTTTGGCCTGCTCTCCTCGACCGTGCCGGGCACGGTGAGCGCGTGGGCATTGGCGCTGGAACGGTTCGGCACGCGGTCGTTCACCGAACTGCTCGCGCCCGCGATCTGGTACGCCGAACATGGCGTGCCCGTCACGAAGCGCCTACGCCGGACGATCGAGGTCGAGTCGGCGTTCTACGCACAAAACCCGGACGCCGCCCGCGTCTTCCTGCCGGGCGGAAGTGTCCCGGAGGTCGGCGCACTCCTGCCACAACCCGGCCTCGCCGGCAGCCTGCGTCGCATCGCCAAGGGCGGGCGCGATGCCTTCTATCATGGCGCTCTCGCGGCGGAGATGGTCGCCGCCTCCGACCGGTACGGCGGCCTCTTCACCCGCGAAGATTTCGCCGCGCACCGCAGCGAGGAACTGGCACCGCTCGCGATTGACTATCGCGGCTACACCGTCCACGAGCAACCGCCCGTCACGCAGGGGTTGGTCGTGCTGCTTGCGCTCAACATCCTCGAGCAGTTCGACGTGGCGGGGATGACACCGGGATCGGCGGACCTGATCCATCTCCAACTCGAAGCCTACGCGCTCGCCTTCGCGGATCGCCTGCGCTACCTCGGCGATCCGTGGTTCGTGGATGTGCCGCTGGCGATGCTGCTCTCCAAGGAGCACGCGCGGGAGCAGGCACGCCGGATTGATCGCCGCCACGCCAGCCCGCAGCCGCTGCCCGCGAACATCCAGCCGGATACCACCTCGATGGTGCTCGCGGACGGCGACGGCACGATGGTCTCGTATATCCACAGCCTCTTTTCCGGCGCGCGCGTCGTGCTGGGCGAGACGGGCGTGCTGATGAACAGCCGCCTGCTCGGGTTCAACCTCGATGCGGGCAATCCGAACTGTCTCGCGCCCGGCAAGCGCCCGGTGCACACGCTGAACACGTACGTGGTCTCCAGGGGTGGCGAGCCGTGGCTGGTCGGCGGGACGCCCGGCGCGCACTGGCAGGTGCAGACGAACCTGCAACTGCTCACCAACCTGCTCGATTTCGGGATGGACCTCCAGAGCGCGATTGAAGCGCCCCGCTTCACGGTCGGCGATCAATTGGCGGAGGGCGACCCGACCGTCAAACTTGAAGCCCGCGTTGGCACCCAGGTCGTCGCCGAATTGCGCGCGATGGGTCACCCCATCGAGGTGATCGGCCCGTGGGATTCGGGCGGCGCGGTGCAACTGATCGCGCGCGACGCGCACACCGGCCTGTATCGCGGCGCAACCGAGGCCCGACGCCCCGGCAACACGGTTGTCGGCTTCTAGAAGATGTGTGCGGCTGTATACGCGACTGAGAAAAAAGCCCACTTTGACGGGAAACGCGACCGAATCTGAACCTATCGGAGAGTGGGGCGCATTCCCAGCATTGAGGCGTCCTACCTATCGCGGGCGTCCGACCTTCTGCACGAGCATGGCCGCCTCCAGCCGGTTGCGGACGTGCAGTTTCTGCAGGATGTTCGTCATGTAATGATTGACGGTCTTCTCCGTCAGGAAGAGCCGCTGCCCGATCTCCTTGTTGCTCAGCCCTCCGGCGACCAGCGTGAGGATCTCGTGCTCCCGCTCGGTCAAGCCGCTCAAGGGATCGCTCGCGGCGTCCGATCGAGGTACTGCTTTCGTCGAATCCATCAACAGGGTCGCCGCCAGCTTCGGCGTCACCCACACCTCCCCCGCGTGCACCGCCCGCAGGATGCCGACGAGCTCGCGCGCGGCGACGCCCTTGAGGATGTATGCCTGCGCGCCCGCCTTGAATGCGGCGAGCACGTCATCCTCCGCCTCGGAGACCGTGAGCATCACGATCTTGGTCACCGGGCAGGTCGCCGCGATCGTCTGTGCGGCGATCACGCCCCCGCCCGGCATCGTGATGTCCAGCAGAATGATGTCCGGCAGCAGGTCGCGGGCGAGCCGGATCGCGTCGTCCGCCGTCTCCCCCTCGCCGCCGACGTCGATGTCCGCTTCAGCGCGCAGCGTGTGCGCGACGCCCTCGCGCAGGAGCGGGTGGTCGTCCACGATCACCATCTGGATGCGTTCGCTCATGGTTTCCTCCCGGCGATTGGAGCGGGATCCGGGCGACGACGGTCGCGCCCCGCCCGGCCGCGCTCTCGATGGCGAACACGCCCCCCAGGCTCTCGATGCGCTCCCGCATCCCGATCAGCCCGAGGTGCTCGTCGGAATCCGCGATCGGCAAGCCATCGAAGCCGGGCCCGCGATCGGCGATCTCGAGACGGAGCGCGCGCGCGTCCATCCGGAGCGTGACCCGTTGCTCGATGCCCTCGCCGTGGCGGAATGCGTTGTTGAGCGCCTCCTCGATGACGCGGTAAACCGTGATCTTCACGGGCAGGGGGACGTCGTCGGGCAGCTCGTCCCGCTCCAACAGGACGGTTGTGCCGGTGCGCCGCTCGTGCATCCGGACCGCGCGGGCGACCGCCTCGGAAAGCGTCAGCGTGCCCAGCTCCGGCAGGCGCAGGCCGGACGAGATGGCGCGGATTTCCTGCAGCGCATGGTGCACCGATGCCTGGATCCGGTCCAGATCGGCGCTGTTTTCCTCCCGACCCGCCGCATCGCCCCGCGTGCAGGTGGCGCAGTACGCGCTGACGCTGTCGAGCCGCAGCAGGGCCAGCGCGATCTGTTGCGCGGGCCCGTCGTGCAGTTCCGCGCTGAGTCGGCGCAGGAAGCGCTCGTTGAGGGTCGTCGTGCGCGTGGCGGCGAGGCGGACGCGCTCGTGCAAACCATGATTTTCCGCCAGCAGCGCGGTGAGCCGGTCCACCTTCTCCTCCAGATCGCGCCGCTGCCGCACGATCGTGTTGCTGCCGCGCCCGACGAGCCCGCTGAGCAGCAGGTACATCGCCAGCATCGCCCCGCCGACCACCAGCCAGCTGCGCCATTTCGCGGCGCTGATCTCCCGATCAAGGGCGTCGACCGTCTGGTAGAACTCGGTGACGGCGATGATCCGGTCCGTGCCGGTCGCGTACACCGGGATGTACGTCTCCAGCAGCCGCTTCCATCGCCCGCGCTCGAGGGCGTTCTCGTCCTCGTCCAGAACGCTGACGTGCGAGTGCACGTTGCCCTGCCAGGCGCGCGCCAGGTCGCGCGAGACGGGGTAGACGCGCCCGATATTGGCCGGATCGCTCGCGTAGACGACGCGCCCGCGCGGCCCCCGGACCTTGAAGGCGACGATCTGCTGCCCGAGGGGACTCTCCTGCAACGGCCGCGTCGGGATCGCCACCTGCTCCGGCACCAGCGAACCGCCCTCGATTATTTATACAGACAAAGAGTTGCCAAAATGAGGCAAGATATCGCAAAGGGGCAGATATGGTCAGAAGATTCACCGGGGAATCGCGATCCCCTGAGTAAGTACGTTCTTCGGCAGCAACGACGGACGCCTCGCCGTATGATATGAGACACGGGCGTGCAGTGACGCTGGCAGGAAGGATCGCGCGCAACACGTTACGAGGACGCTTCACCCATGAACGGATCGACGAAGAGCGGCAACTGCCCGGACGCAGCCACGCGTGCGCGGCGCGGGCGATAGTCCGGTGCCCGCAGGATCGTCAGCCATTCCGTCGCCTCCGACGCAAACAATCGCAACTGCGGTGAGCGGAACGGCGTCTCGAAGATCTGTGCGTCGGTCACCGCCTTGAGTCGGTGGCGATCCGACTGGTAGGTCACCCGGTATTCCGCCAGCGGTTCGTCCACGAAGGCCACCGTCAGGTTCTCCCGGTACAACCAGACCGCCACCTGCTTGCCCGGTAAGCCCTGTTCGCCATAGAGTCGCCAATGCCGGAAGCGCACGTAACCAGTCCGATCGAGTTTCCGCCCGAAGCGCGTCGTGTAGAAGACCCGATGCAACTCCTCCGGCGTCCATTCCCGGCCGCTGACCCATCCCAAGACCTCCGCCGGGCTGCGTCGTCCGTCCTCGCGCTGTCGGTGCGCCCAATGGCTCTGATAGTTGAAGTCGGCGACCCATTGGTCATGCACGACGAGGAGTTCGGCCCACGTCGTCGCCCCGGCGAAGTCCCAGTCCGCCATCCGGGATTGCACCCCGAAGTTCGCTTCGATCAACGACTGCCACGGCTGGCGGCGTTCGATCTCTTCCTTGCGGATGCCGAGCGCTTTATAGATTGCCTTCGCTTGCTTGGCGGTCGCGAAGATCCCGCCGCTGTCGCTGACCAATACTTCCGGCGCGCCGTGCTGCCGGATCGCGGCATAGAGCACCATCAGATAGGCCGAGAGGTCCTGCCGCCGGGAGAGCGCGCTCGCCAGGATCGCCCGCGAGTAATTCTCGAGGATGGAGATGCAGTAGACCTTGCCGCCATCCACCGTCTGCATGTCGATATAACGCAAATCGACCGTCCAATACTGATGCCGACGCTGGGCGGCGAAAGGGAAGGGCTTCGGCTCATGCGGCTGTTTCGTCGCGCTGGGTAGTCCATAGACGGCGCGGTTATGGGCGAGGATCCGCCCGCACGTTCGCGGACTGAGGAAGATGCCGAGTTGCCGGAGCTTGGCATGGACGCGGAACTCCCCCAACCGGGGATTCTCCTGCAACTCCCTGACCGTCGCGATCGCGCGCAGATCGGCCCTGCGCACGCCCGTGCGGGCATGAGACTTGTCGTCGAGTCCGGCGACGCCCTCGGCGACCCACCGGCGCAAGGTCCGGTAGACGGTCTCGCGGCCAGTTTCGAGATAGGCGGCGATACTCTTGACCGCCCATCCTTCGCTGTGCAAGCGGATCACGGCGAGACGACGATCGGCGGGATCGCCGACCTGATGGTAGGGCGGGAAGCGGCGCGCCACACGGAGGGTCGGCGGGCTTTCCGCGAGGATGCGTTTGATGGTGTGCGGGCTGGGGCGGCGATCGAAGCGGATCTGACAGATCCGCGCGATCTCGCGCAGCGTGAATGCCGGATGCTCCGCTTTGAGCGCGACGATGTGCCGACGGATCGGCTCGGGCAGGGTGCGATGTTTCTCCACCTTCGTCGGGCCGAAGAGGCTCGCCATCCCTTCGGTGGCAAAACGCGCGGCGCGGCGATAGAGCGTCCGTTCCGGTGTCCCCGTTTGCCGGGCACGTTCCGCGGGTGTGTGAAAGAACAGGACGACCGGGCGAATCAGTTCGTAGGCGCGCTGCTCGGAAAACTGGACGCGCAGTTGGAGTTGCTGCCAGTCGTCGGTCGGCTCGATCCGCTGCCGCTTGCCGATCATGCTGCACACCCCTGCCGATCCAAGGAGAAAGCGAGAGGCAGGAGTATAGCGGTGCAGCACTATTATGTCGAGTAGGGGCGATGGATTATAAGGGCTTATTCAAAGTCGAGGAGGCCGATAGCGGCAAGAGCGAGGTCGGGCTGGGCGGCGTAGCGACGGCAGGCGGCGGCGATGTTGGTTGCTCCGTGGAGCCGGGCCACACTGATCGCCGTGCTTCGTAGCGCCGCCAT
>JBBSII010000086.1:0-10668 GCA_038232175.1 Thermomicrobiales bacterium | reverse complement strand
GTCGTCGGGCGGGTAGGCGGGCGCGCAGACGAAGAGCACGCGCGCCGTCTCAAGCCCCGTGTTGGTGAAGGAGAGCGTTTGCAGGGGCAGGGTCACGAAGGCATCGCCCGCCGCCGCGTCGAAAGTTGTCGAGACGCCGTTCGTGCTGTCCCATGTCGTGACGCCGATGTGGCCCGCGAGCACGTACGTCACCTGCTCCAGCGCGCCGTGCAGGTGGATCGGGTACGGCTCCGAGCGCGGCGGGATGCGCCCCTCCACGAACGAGAGGTGCGCCATGCCAGGGAAGTCGAACGGCAGAATCTCGATGCCGTCCGGCGCGTGGAAGATGCGCCCCTCGTCCGCGTGGCTGGCGTGCGTGCTCACGCGATGGAGAGGACGATCTTGCCGAACTGCTCCGCCGCGTCGAGCCGCTTGAAGGCGTCCGCGACCTCCGCGAGGGGGTAGACGCGGTCGATCACGGGGCGGAGGCTGTGGGCGCGGTAGAGTTCGAGTAGGCCGGTGAAGTCGAGCGCGCTGCCCATCGTCGTGCCGAGGATGGTCGCCTGTTTCCAGAACAACTCGCGCAGGTTGATCGTCGGCGTGCCGCCCGTCGTCGTGCTGAACGTCGCGATGCGCCCGCCCGCCTTCACCGCCGAGATGCTGCCGAGGAAGGTCGCCTGCCCAACGCTTTCGAGCACCACGTCCACCCCCTCACCGTCCGTCGCTTCCTGAACGGCGGCGAGCCAGTCCGCGCGGGCGTAATTGATCGTCACCGCCGCGCCGAGGCCCTTCGCGCGCTCGAGTTTGGTGTCGCTGCTGCTCGTGACGATGGCGCGCGCCCCCTTCGCGACGGCGATTTGCAGGGCGGCAAGGGCGACCGCGCCGCCGATGCCGTGGATGAGCACGGTCTCGCCCGTCTGCAATCCGGCGCGGGGGATGAGCGCGCGGTAGGCCGTCAGGCCGGAGAGCGGGAGCGCCGCCGCCTCCTCCCACGAGAGGTGGTCCGGCTTGCGGCGCACATTCTCCAGCGGCAGCGCGATGTACTCCGCGAAGGTGCCGTTGTCCGCCCCGCCGAGCACCTCGAAGCCGGGGCCGGGCGCGCTCTCCTTGTTGCCCCAGCGCATCGAGGGGAAGACCAGCACCTGATCGCCGACGCCCGCCTCCCGCACGCCGGGGCCAATCGCCTCGACCGTGCCCGCGCCATCGGAACCAACGACGAACGCATGACCTTCCGGCGTCCGCCCCCCTTGCAGGAGGTACAAGTCCCGGTGATTGAGCGCCGCCGCATGGAGCCGCACCAGCACCTCGCCCGGCCCCGCCTCCGGCTCCATAATTTCAATCGGTTTCAGGTTGTCCAGTGCGACGGGCGGTATGATCTGAACTGCGCGCATACTTCGTCCCTTTCGTTGTCGGTGCGGCATCCATCCTTACTGGCGAGGGTACCATACAACGATTGCAGGTGCGTATCCCGTAGTCGTTCGATTGATGGACCGGCATGGCGAGAACGCATACGCCCTGCGGCAAACCGCAGCAGCATCGCCAACCAATGAGAACCGCGAACAGCGGAACAGGAGAAAAATGGCGACGCCGGGGAGCGTCGCCACAGGGAATGGGGAAGAGGGAAGGGATAGACGATGGAAACGGTGTAGGCCGCTGTGGATTGTCCGCGTCCGCGATCCCCGCAGAACCCAGGCAACCAGTGCGCCTCTGTTACTCTCACTGTAGCAAGTGGAATGCCATGAGCGCACCGTCCGTGTGGCCAGTCTTTAAGCAGTCCAAAAGGACAGGGAACGGGGCAATTCTGCATGAAGCCACAAGGGATACGCGGTCACTCCGCCATGCGGGCGTCGAGGTGGGACCACGGCCCGCGCGCGTAGACGATGAAGCAGGCGATTGCCGTCGCCAGCGATGCTATGCACAGTCCCACCCGTGGCGCGAGCGGGACGGCGAGCGTCACCACGACCATCTCCACGAGGGCGAAGAGCGCACCCGCCGCGAGGTAGGCGTGCCGCCGCCGCGCGAATGTCAGCACCGTCAGCGCGCCGACGACAAGCCCGCACACCTCCGGCAGGAACCGCCCGGCCTGCGGGTCGGTGATCGCCACATTCAGGGACACATCGGCGATGCAGCCCATCGCGAGGATCACGGCAGGCATGAAAATCATCGCCCACCCGCACACCGCATCAATCGCTCTACGCATCCCGCTCTCTGTTCCTTTCCGCGTTTGCCACTCGCACACACGAGTGTCCCGGTGGATAGCGTATCCGCCGTCACCTCTTTACGCAAGAAAGAACGGACGATCTGACAAAAATGTGACGACCGCAAGTTCGCTTGTACTGCGTAACCGCTCGTGCTCCGTCTGTTACGAGGGCAGTGGAGGATTCGCGCTCTCCACATGAGTGGAGGGCTGTCGCAGGCTTTTTCCAAGTTCATATCCCGCCCTAGTCGGCGGCGATTTCGGCGGTGGTGCATTCGGTTAGCAGCCGTTCCGCCATGCCCGCGTGGAGCGGGAGCGAGAAGTAGTACCCCTGACCCAGGTCGCACTCCAATGCCTGCACGTGCGCCTGTTGCTCGGTGGTCTCGATGCCCTCGGCGATGACATCGATGTTCAGGTTGTGCGCGAGTGTGACGATGGCCCGGATGATCTCCGCGTTCTCGTTGCGCATACCCGCGCTGCTGACGAACGAGCGGTCGATCTTCAGCGTGTCGATCGGGAACCGGTGCAGGTAACTGAGCGACGAGTAACCGACGCCAAAGTCATCGAGTTGCACGTGGATGCCCGCCGCGCGCATTCGCCAGAGCACCGCCTCCGCCATCTCCGCCTGGCCGATCAGCGCACTCTCCGTGATTTCCAGCTTCAGCCGGTGCGTGTCGAGTCCGGTCTCCGCGAGGATGTGCGTGACATGGTCGAGGAAATCCGGCTGGGCGAACTGCTTGCCGGAGATGTTGACGCTGATGGAGAGATGGGGCAACGCTGGGAACTGCCCCTGCCAGATGCGCATCTGGCGGCACGCCTCGCGCAGGATCCATTGATCGATCGGGATAATCAGCCCCGTCTCCTCCGCGAGCGGGATGAAATCGGTGGGGGAGAGCAAGCCGAGGCGGGGGTGCTGCCAGCGCACGAGCGCCTCGAACCCAATTGTCTCCGTCGTCGTGAGCGAGACAATCGGCTGATAGAGCACCTGGAACTCGTCCCGCGCGATTGCCCGGCGCAGATCGTTCTCCAGTTGGAGAAGCGCGACGACGCGCGCGTGCATCGCGGAGTCGAAGACGACATGTCGCCCTGCGCCGAGCGCCTTCGCGCGGTACATCGCCGTGTCCGCGTCCCGCAGCATTTCCTCCGGGCGGCTGTACTCGCGCGCGCTGATGGCGATGCCGATGCTCGCGCTGATGAAGACCTCGCTGCCCCGGAGGACGACTGGCAGCGTCATCGCCCGCTGGAGTTGCTCGGCGATGCGGATCGCGTCCTGCGTCTCCGTGATCTCGTTCGCCAGGATCGCGAACTCGTCGCCGCCGAGCCGCGCGATCGTGTACGCGGGATCGAGGCTCTTCTCCAGCCGTTGCGCGAGCACGCGGAGCAGGCGGTCGCCCTGCACATGCCCGAGGCTGTCGTTCACGTTCTTGAAGCGGTCGAAGTCCACGAAGAGCACGGCGAATTGGTACGCACCCTGCCGCTTCTTGCGTTCGAGCGACTGCTTGAGCCGGTCCATGAACAAGGTGCGGTTCGGCAAACCGGTCAAGTTGTCGTGAAGCGCGGTGTGCACTAGTTGCTCCTCCACCCGTTTGCGCTCGGTGATGTCGCGGTAGATCACCTGCGCCCCATCCCTGCCGTTGTAGGTGATCGGGATGCCGAACGCCTCCGTCACGCGGATTTCGCCGTCGAGCCGGCGGCGTTTCACCTCGAGCATCGTCTTCGCCGTGCCGCTCTGGGTGTACGTCTGGTGTGCCCGCTCGCGCACCAGCGCCGCATCCTCCGGGACCACGAAGTCGAGGACGGAGCGGCCCACGATCTCCTCGGGCCGCTCCCCGCCCAGCAGCCGCACCGCCGCCTCGTTGGCGTAGACATAGCGCTCGTCGCAGTGCACAAGGATCGCTTCCGGCGATTGCTCAACAAGGCGGCGGTAGCGCTCCTCGCTTTCTTGCAGTTCCGCCTGCGCGCGGATGCGCTCGGTGATGTCGGTCGCGAGCACGAGACCCGCCTTGCGGCCCGCGAATGTCATGTCGTTCAGTCGAACCGCGACATCGATGATCGTGCCATCCTTTTTCCGGTGTTTGAACAGACGCCGCTCTCCCGGCTCCCGGTCGCGCGTCGCGAGGCTCGTGACGACGGCCGCGACCTCCGTGGGCGGGCGGATTTCCTTCAGCGTCATCGCCAGGAATTCGTCCCGCGTGTAGCCGTAGTTGGCCACCGCCGCCTCGTTCACCGCGAGAAACGCGAGCGTCTCCAGATCGAAGACCCACATCGGCTGCGGGTTGGCCTCGAACAGCAGGCGATACTGCGCCTCGCTCTCGTGCAGTTGCGCCTGCGCCCGCTCGCGCTCGCGCAGTTCGTGCTGTGCCGCGCGATAGAGGTGGGCATTGTCGAGCGCGATGGCGGCGAGATGCGCGAACCGGACGAGCAGCGCGACCTCATGCTCCCCGAACCGTTTGCCGGGGTCGGTGTACGCGAGGCCGAGGGCGCCGTGGAACTGCCCGCCCGAAACGAGCGGGACGGCAATCGCCGCCAGCACACCACCGGGCGCGGTTGGGAGACGCCCCGACCACGCGCAGTAGTCGTCCACGACGATCGGTTGGCCGGTTTCCCAGACCTTCCCCGAGAGGCCCGTGCCCCGCTGGATCGTCACGCCCGTATTGTGGCGGAAAAGCCCGGTGCAGACGGCCGCTTCGAGGCGCGCGCCGTCCGGCGTGAGGAGATCGACGAACCCGTGCGATGTGCCGAGTAATTCTCCCGCCCGCGTGACGATCGTCGTCAGGACATCCTCGGGCGCGAGGCGATCCATCAGCCCCAGGCTCGTCTCGTGCAGCGCGGCGAGGTAGCCGTGCTGGAGACGCAATGTCTCCTCCGTCTGCTGGTGGGCGTAATTCTCGTCGCGCGCCTCGCGCCAGCGGCGCCAGACGAAGAAGACGAGTGCTCCCGCAAGCAGCACCCTCAGCGTGAGCAAGAGCACGCTGTGCATCAGCGACCCACCGTTCGTCCAGTCGGCGAACGTGGCGCGCAGGAGCAGCGCGGTCACCACGAGTAACACGCCGACGAGGATACACACGTCGCGGCGGATCGTCGTCGCCCGGCAATTCCTGGCGGCTCGTTGACCGGTCCTTATCATCTCGACTCCCGTAGCATCAGATCGCGTTTGACCACATCCGAGCGGTGTCGGGCCGGATCCTCGTGTGGTCCGTCTACTTAATCGTTTTTCAGGCCAAGTTTGTTATGGGGGTGAAGTTGAAATGAAGTGTAGGATTCTGCGCTCGCGTTCGGCTGACCCCCGCGTCGATGTTGCGTCGTTGGTCTCATTCCTGCGGTGAGGCGGGCGGGTATACTGGGGCTGGTTGGCTGTGTCTGCAGGTCGGGATTACGTACATGAATAATTAGTGAGGGAAAACGGGTATTCAATGCAGATACACGAGCAACTTGGCGCGACCGTTCATGGTGATGGTCGGTGCCATTTCCTTGTCTGGGCGCCTGCGGTGGCGCGGATGGAGGTCGTGCTGGTCGGGCCGGACGAGCGATCCATCCCGATGGAGCGCGACGCGCGCGGCTATCATCGCGCGACGGTCGATGGTATCGCACCCGGCGCGCGCTATCTGTACCGCCTCGATGGGACGAAGCAGCGCCCCGACCCGGCCTCCCGCTGCCAGCCGGACGGCGTGCACGGCCCGTCGCAGGTGACGGATACACGCGCGTACGATTGGCAGGACGGCGCGTGGTCTCCGCCGCCATTGGGGCAGTTCGTCATCTACGAACTGCACATCGGCACGTTCACGGAGGAGGGGACGTTCGACGCCGCTATCCTGCACCTCGACATGCTGAAGGAACTCGGCGTCACCGCCGTGGAGATCATGCCGGTCGCGCAGTTCCCCGGCGAGCGGAACTGGGGGTACGACGGCGTCGATTTATACGCGGCGCAGCATTCCTACGGTGGCCCGGCGGGGCTGCAACGGCTGGTGGACGCCTGCCACCAACGCGGGCTGGCGGCGATCCTCGACGTGGTCTACAACCACCTAGGGCCGGAGGGCAATTATCTCTCGGAGTTCGGCCCGTACTTCACGGATCGCCACACGACGCTCTGGGGCGCGGCGCTGAATTTCGACGGCGCGCAGAACGCCGAGGTGCGCCGCTTTTTCATCGAGAACGCGCTGCAATGGCTCGTGGATTTCCACTTCGACGCGCTGCGGCTCGACGCGGTCCACGCGATCAAGGACGACTCCGCATACCCGTTCCTGCGGGAACTGGCGGAGACGGTGCACCGGCGCGCGAAAGAAATTGGCCGCCCACTGTACCTGATCGCGGAGAACGAATTGGACAATTCGCTCGTGATCCAGCCGCCGGAACAGGGCGGGTATGGCATGGACGCGCAGTGGAGCGATGACTTCCACCACGCGCTCCACGTCCTGCTCACTTCGGAGCGGAGCGGCTACTACGCGCCGTTCGCGGGCATTGGCGATCTCGCTCGCGCCATCCGGGACAGCGCCAACTTCGACACGGGCCACCCCTCCCCGCGCTACCCGCACCGCGCGGCGCTGACGCACGGGCAGCAATTTGTCGTCTGCGCGCAGAACCACGACCAGGTCGGCAACCGCGCGGCGGGCGACCGCCTGAGCCAGACGCTTTCCTACGACGCGCTGAAACTGGCGGCGGGCGCGGTGATCCTCTCGCCGTACATCCCGCTCCTTTTTATGGGCGAGGAGTACGGCGAACCCGCACCGTTCCAGTTCTTCACGAGCCACGGTGACGCGGATTTGATCGAGGCCGTGCGGCGGGGGCGGCGCGCCGAGTTCGCCGCGTTCCGCTGGCAGGGCGAGGTGCCCGACCCGCACGACACGGCGACGTTCGCCCGCTCGAAACTGTCGCACCGCGCGCTTGAGGACGGCCCGCACGGCACGCTCTGGCAGTTCTACCGCGAACTCCTGCGGCTGCGCTGCACGCTGCCGCCGCTCGCGTCGCTTGATCTGAACACCCTTGCCATTACGTACGATGAAGCAACGAGCACGCTGATGCTGCGGCGGTGGGCAGGCGTGCACCAGACACTCGCCCTGTTCAACTTCAGCGATGTGGCACAGTCGATGACCGTTGAAGCAACCGTCGATGCACTGGATGGGGAGAGCGGCGCGTGGGCCAAAGCGCTCGACTCCATGGACGAGCGGTGGCGCGGCACGGGCAGTACGATTCCCGCTATACTCCCCGTAGCGGGCGACCTGTCCGTGACGATGCAACCGATGAGCTTCGTGCTCTTTACTAAAGATAGATAGAGGGACCTAAGAAATTGAATGACTGAACGCTACATCTGCATTCACGGACACTTCTACCAGCCGCCGCGCGAGAACCCGTGGCTCGAAGCGATCGAGCTGCAGGACTCCGCATACCCATATCACGATTGGAACGAGCGGATCACGGCGGAATGCTACGCGCCGAACGCGGCGTCCCGCATCCTCGACGGTGAGGAGCGGATCGCGCAGATCGTCCACAACTACGCGCGCATCAGCTTCAACTTCGGCCCGACGCTGCTCGCGTGGCTGGCGGCGAAAGCGCCCGACATCTACCAGGCGATCATCGACGCTGACCGGGAGAGCCAGCGGCGCTTCTCCGGCCACGGTTCCGGCATCGCGCAGGCGTACAATCACATGATTTTGCCGCTGGCGAATCGGCACGATAAATGGACGCAGATTCTCTGGGGAATTGAAGATTTCAAGCATCGCTTCGGGCGTGAGCCGGAGGGGTTGTGGCTGGCGGAGACCGCCGTTGATCTCGAAACGCTGGATATCATGGCGGAACTCGGCATCCGCTACACGATCCTCGCGCCATCGCAGGCCGCGCGGGTGCGCGCAATGGGTGCGGAGGAGTGGGGCGATGTCTCGGGGGGGCGAATCGACCCGCGGATGCCGTACACGCAGCGGCTGCCGTCGGGTCGGACGATTGACCTCTTCTTCTACGACGGCCCGATCTCGCGCGGGGTCGCCTTCGAGGGGATACTGAACCGGGGCGAGAACCTGGCGAACCGCCTGCTCGGCGCGTTCCCGGATGAGCGACCCGAGCCGCAACTCGTCCACATCGCGACGGACGGCGAAACTTACGGCCACCATCACGCCTATGGCGACATGGCGCTCGCCTACGCGCTCCATCACATCGAGACGAACGACCTCGCGCGGCTGACGATCTACGGCGAATACCGCGAGCAGCACCCGCCGACGCACGAGGTGGAGATTATTGAGAACACCGCGTGGAGTTGCGAGCACGGCGTCGAGCGGTGGCGGAGCGACTGCGGCTGCAACACCGGCGGCCGACCGGATTGGAACCAGCGGTGGCGCGGGCCGATCCGCGCCGCGCTGGACTGGCTGCGGGACGCCGTCGTGCCCGTGTACGAGGCGGGGATGCGCGCATTGGTGCATGACCCGTGGGCCGCGCGGGACGACTACATATCCATCATCCTCGATCGCTCGGCGGAGCACGTTGCGCGCTATCTCGGGGCGCACACGCTCCACACCCTGACGGAGGGGGAGCGCGTGCGGCTCTGGGAACTGCTCGAACTTCAGCGGCACGCGATGCTGATGTTCACCAGTTGCGGCTGGTTCTTCGACGAACTCTCCGGCATCGAGACGGTGCAGGTGATCCAGTACGCCGGGCGGGTGATTCAACTGGCAGAGACGCTCTCTGGCGCATCGTTCGAGCCGCAATTCCTCGATCTGCTCCAGGAAGCGAAGAGCAACCTGCGCGAGCACCGCGATGGCCGCGTGATCTACGAGAAATTCGTCAAGCCCGCCGTGGTGGCCACGGAGAAACTCGCCGCGCACTACGCCATCAGCGCGCTCTTCGAGGAGTACCCGGACGACACGTGGATCTACTGCTACACCGTCGAGCGCGAGGAGTTCCGGAAGCAGACAGCGGGCAAGGCGGCGCTCGTCATCGGGCGGGCGCGATTCACCTCGCGCATCACGGGCGAGTCGGCGGTGGTGACATTCGGCGCGCTCTCGCTCGGCGACCACACGATCTCCTGTGGCGTTGGCCCCGCGACCGCCCCAGGGACGTACGATGCGTTCGCTGCGCACGTGACCGAGGCATTCGCGCGGGTCGATTTCCCGGACGTAATCCGCGCGATGGATCACTACTTCGGCGCGTCCACCTATTCGCTCAAGGCCCTGTTCCGCGACGAGCAGCGCAAAATTCTTGATCGCGTGCTCAACGCGACGCTCACGGAGGACGAGGCGAGTTACCGCCAACTGTACGACCGTCAGGTACCGCTAATGCGGTTCGTGCGCGACCTCCATGTGCCGCTGCCGAAGGCGTTCGAGACCGCCGCCGCCTTCCTGCTCAACGTGGACCTGCGTCGCGCACTGGCGGAGGAGACATTTGACGTGGGGCGGATCCACGCGCTGATCGCGGACGCGGAGATGTTGCATGTGGAACTCGACACCGCTGGGTTCTCGTACATCCTCCGGCAGCGTGCGGAACGGCTCGCATCGCTCCTCAGCGCGGACCCCGCCGACACCGCGACGCTCGCCGCGCTGGCGGGTGTCGTCACGCTCGCGTGGTCGTTCCCGTTCCCGATCGTCTTCTGGCGCGCGCAGAATGTCTACTACGATCTGCTCCAGACGCAGTACCGCGCGTACTATCGCGTCGCGAAGCGGGGCGACGGGGCGGCGCAAACATGGGTGGCGCATTTCATCGCGCTGGGGGAAGGGCTGAATATGCAAGTGGGGGAGACAACGCTGGAAGAAATTCGCGCCCTGCCATCGGTCGCCAATCTCGCGCAGGAGACGCTCGACCATGCGCGCATCCCGCGCGCGACGTATCGGCTCCAGTTTAACCGCAACTTCCGCTTCGAGGACGCGCGCTCGCTCGTCACCTATCTCGCCGATCTCGGCGTCAGCGATTGCTACGCCTCGCCGCTGCTCCGGGCGTGCGCGGGCAGCGATCACGGCTACGATATCTGCGACCACCGGATGTTGAATCCGGAGATCGGCACCGAGGCCGAGTTCGACGCCCTCGCCGGTGATCTCCGCGATCACGGCCTGGGCCTCGTCTTCGACATGGTGCCGAACCACATGGGCATCAGCGACCCCCACAACCCGTGGTGGATGGACGTGCTCGAAAACGGCCCGAGTTCGCTCTACGCCCGCTATTTCGACATCGACTGGCACCCCGTCAAGCGCGAATTGGCGAACAAGGTGCTCCTGCCGATCCTCGGCGACCAGTACGGCGCGGTGCTCGAAAGCGGGCAACTCCGCCTCGGCTACGAGAACGGCGGGTTCCTCCTGCATTACTACGAAACGATCCTGCCCGTCGCGCCGCAGACGTACGACCGCATCCTCGGCTACCAACTCGACGCGCTTAAGGAGCAACTGGATGCCGAGGACGAGCACCTGCTGGAACTCGAGAGCATCCTGACCGCGCTCAGCTATCTCCCCGCCTCCGACGAGCAATCGCCCGACAAGATGGCGGAGCGCAACCGCGAGAAGGAAGTGATCAAGCGGCGC
>JBBSII010000085.1:0-10690 GCA_038232175.1 Thermomicrobiales bacterium | reverse complement strand
CAGTAAATGGCGATATTCTTCGGCGCTCTTTGTCGTTTAGGGGGTCACGCCTCACAGGCACTGCAGTTTACGACGGGTGTCGTGTTTCTCGTCCGATTGCCTGCTTTTCGTCCCTGGCATCGACGCGAGCGCACGACTTACTCGGCCATCCGCAGATACTGGTAGAGCGTCTCGCGGCTGATCCCGTAGGACCGTGCCACCGTCGCCTTCCCCTCCCCCGCCGCCACCCGCGCGCGCAGTTCCGCCCGTTGCACCGCGTTGAGCGCCTTCTTCCTGCCCCGATACACCCCGCGCTGCCTTGCCAGGGCAATCCCCTCCCGCTGCCGCTCGCGGATCAGCGCCCGCTCGAACTCCGCGAACGCCCCCATCACCGACAACAAGAGCGTCGCCATCGGTGCGTCCTCCCCCGTGAAGGTCAGTCCTTCCTTGACGAACTCGACGCGAATCCCCCGCGCGGTCAGCGTGCGGACGATCTGGCGAAGATCATCGAGGTTGCGCGCCAGCCGGTCCATGCTGTGCACGACGACGGTGTCCCCCTCGCGCGCGAAGCGGAGCAACGCATCCAGTTGGGGGCGCGCGACATCCTTGCCCGACGCTTTATCGGTGAAAGTGCGGTCGACGGGAGTCTGTTCGAGTTGGCGGTCCGGGTTCTGGTCGAGGGAGCTGACGCGGATATAGCCGATCCGTTGTCCATTCATGATACTACGTCCTCCATCTGTCAAGATAGAGTCTAAAATGTCTGAGAACAGCTGTCAAGAAACAAACGAAACGATGCCAAACTGACGTTCAAGGTGGCAGCCACCTGACAGCAGGCTGGGGTAGACTCCAGCCGGATAGATTCCGGCGCATTGTTCGATGCGCCAAAGGACGCGACGGCCGTCGCGTCCACTCTATTCCCTTTCGCCACTCGCCCCCCACATCGGCGGCGAACACGGGCGCGTAGAGCACAAGCGGGGTGGGAGAATCAGGGCAACCGCAGGCGCTCACCGGCCCGCGCCAGCGCGAAGAAGTTGCGCAGGACGGTCGCACCGTCCGGCTGTGCGGCGCTGTAGCGCTCCGGATGGAACTGCACGCCGAACACCGGCCGATCCAATCGCTCGATCACTTGGATCGGCGACCACGGTGAATGGGCGCGCGTGGCGAATCCTTGAGGCACATCCTCCAACTGCCAGTAGTGCGACTGGAAGAAGGCGGCGGTCGGGTCCAAGCCCCGGAAGAGCGGGCAGCACGGGTCCACCGCGACGGGCAGAAAGCCGCGCTCCTTCCGCCGTCCGGGGGCGAAACGCGGGTCGGGATCGGCCTCCCCTGCTTGCAAAGGGCCGAGCGGGCCCCACGGCGCGCCGTGGGCAAAGCCGATCAACTGGTGCCCGGCGCAGATGCCCAGGATCGGCACGGGCGCGGCGCGGATAGTGGCCAGGAGCCCGTCCAAGGACGAGAAGTCGTACTCCGCCCAGTCGGTGATGTTGCCGCCGATCACCAACGCCGCCGGCGTCATGCACTCGACCTGCGCGGGGGAGACCTCGGCGAAGGGCAGCGAGAGGCACGGCCCCCTGGCCGCCGCCGCGAGGCGGGCCCGTGCCGCTTCGATCTTAGCCTGGTGGGCCGGGCCGGTTTCGGGGTGTGCGCGCACCCTGTCGTGCTCGGTATCAATGTACACGACGGTCATGGGTGGATGACTTGCCACATCCCTGTCAGAGTTTCTTCGCATACTCCCAGTTTTCTTCCTTCAGGCTCGGATTCGTACCGAGGTAGGCATGGTTGGACATGTCGGCGGTGTAGCGGCTGGCCGGGGGCGTCCGGCCGAGTGCCTCGGCCATGCTCCGGATATGATGCGGGCCGGCGCCACAGCAGACGCCGAGATAGCGGACACCTAACTCCCAGGCTTCCCGCGCGAAGTCCGCGATCTCGTACCGGGTGCAGGTGAAGGGGTCCAGCGCGGTGGGGAACGGCCGTCCGCCCGGCGCCGCCGGAGTGGCAGGATCACGAAGCGATTGGAACGAGGGCTCCTGTTCATCCGTCCGGTACGGCACGGGAAGCGCCGCGACGTACCCGGAGACTACCGCCCGGATCTCCTTGAGCAACGGGAGCATCGTCTGCGGCCCGCGGCTGCAGTTCAGTCCGACGACATCCGCGCCCCGCTCCTCCAGTCGCCGACATGCTTCCGCCGGTGACCATCCCTCGCGCGTCTCGGGCTGTTGGTGGGCGACGAGCGTGATCACGGCCGGTTTCCCGGCCTGCTTGATGACATCGAGCGCGATGAGCGCTTCCTCGCCCCACGAGAACGTCTCGCCGATGATGAAATCGGCCCCCGCGTCGACCGCCCAGCCGACCTGTTCCTCGAACATCGCCCGTACGGTCCGCCGCGAAGCGTCGTCCCCGACGAAGACGTTGGTGTTGCAGATGTCGCCGGCGAAGAGCGCGCCGCTCTCCAGCGCGACTGTCTTGGCGATTGCGAGGGCTTGCCGATTCATCTCCTCGAGCAGATGTTCCTTGCCGATCAACCGGAGTTTCTCCCGATGCGCGTAGTAGGTGAAGGCCTCGACCACGTCCGAACCGGCGTGGACGAACTCACGATGGAGTTGCGCGACGAGCTCCGGGTGCTCGAGGACCACCTCGGGAACAAAGGCTCCGGCTTGCAAGTACCCACGCCGCTCGAACTCGAAGAGATAACCCTCGGCACAGATTACCGGCCCGGCCTTCAGTCGCTCCAGGAGGCCAATCCTGCGGGTAGAAGCGTCATCGTGCATCTGCAATCTCCTTCAGAAATGGTTCGTCGCGGCGACCGACCGCCCACGCGGTCAGCGTTGATGGATCACGGCCTCGTTGCGGAAGACCGGCGGGAACGTCGGGTCGGTGAGTGCCGGTCGGTCCGCCCGGAACGGCGCGATCGGATACTCCGTGCGGCCATCGAGGGCCAGCTGACTGAGGATGCGACCGATGAGCGTCGCGAACTTGAAGGCATGGCCGGCGTCGACAGCGACGGTGATCTGCGGATAGCCGGGTGCGGCGTCGATGACGAAGTGCCGATCGGGGGGCATCGTGTAGAGGCAGGTCTTGGTGTACAGCTCCGGGCCGAGAAACTGCGGGATATGCGACTCCAGGAAGCGGATGAGCCGCGCGTGGGTTCGCGGGTTCGGCTCGAACGTCCGCGTCTCCGCCGTCACCTCATCGCCACCGACATCCTGGCCCGCCTTCGTGGCGACTTCCCCATAGATGGGGAATCCGTAGAACTCTTCCGGCGCCCGCCAGATCCAGATCGGGAACCGGTCGGGGGTGAAGTCGCGCAGATGTGGAGTGGCGAAATAGGTGATCTGTTCCTGTGTGACGGTGAGCGGCCAGTGGATGCCGATGCTGCCGAGGAGGGTGCTCGTCCAGGCGCCGGCGGCGATGATCAGATGCCCGGCGGTGAACACGCCCTCATCGGTGATTACCTCGACCGCCCCCGCGCGCGGCCGGATCGCGCGCACGGGAAGATGCTCGCGGATCGTCGCCCCGTGACGGCGCGCGAGCGCGACATGAACCGCGTTGGCCTTGCGGGCGTCCACGATGCCGCTGTCGGCCTGATACAGTCCGCGGGCGGCGCCCGGCAGCCGGAATTGCGGCCACCGATCCATGATCTCTCGGGCGCTCAACTCGTCGTAGGGGATGTCGTGCGCCGCCATCGTCGCGGCGCAGTGCGACAAGTCTTTCGGTCCCGTTGCCCCGATCATCTCCAGGTCCAACCCGCCGGTCTTGAAGAGGACCTGCAGTCCGGCCTCCGCTTCGAGCTGACCCCACAGGTCGTAGGCGGATGTGGCAAGGGTGGTGTAGTGCGAATCGTGATACGAGAGGCGGATGATCCGGGAGTGATCCTGCGAGCTGCCGCGATCATGCCCAAGGTGGAATTGCTCGATGGCCAGGACATTGGCGCCAGCCCGCTGCGCCAACCAGTAGGCGGCAGCGCTGCCAATCCCGCCGCAACCGATGACGATGACCTCGTACGTGCGTCGCATCCTGGCATACCTCCGTGTCCAACCGTTGCCATCCACCGTCCTCGTCGCAATAGCCTGATAACGCGACTCGCGCTCATCCGCCGCGCGTCACGGGAGAATGGCTCTACGCTAAAGCAAATGCTCCATAAAATCAAGTCAATGCAACGTTATGATTCATCGCGCAGTCGGCGCGTCAAGTCACGAATATCGCGTGCGGAAGGGAGCGCCTCGATCGTCGCGAGCAACTCCTCCGCGCGCCGCGCGCCAAGGACGGGTGTAACGAGCCAGTGATACTTCTCCGTACGTTCAGCATCAGTGAGGGGCACGTCAGGATCGCCATGCGCCGCGATGAGGCCGGAACGGGCACATCGCCCATCGGTGGTCTCCACCTCCACCCAAGCGAGCGCCCGATCGGGAAAGGCAGCTTCGATGCCCGGATCATGCACCATCTCCACGCGAGCCGCGAGTGCGCGACGGTCGGGATCCGCCAGGGCCGACTCCCGCACCTGGTCCGGTCCGACGGCGCCATCGATCAACGCACAGGCAACCGGCCACGGAAGGCTGAACTGCGCCTCCTCCGTCGAACGGGGGGCGGCGTTTCGCAGATGCAACGCCGCCTCAAAGGTATGGACACGCACACACGCGATGTCCGCATAGGCGACGCCAAGTTGCCGAGCGGCAGCGCGCGCCCCGTCAACCGCCGGTTGTGCCCAGCGACAGCAGGCGTGCGGCTTGAAATAGAGCTGCATGATCAGCCATTCCCGTCCGAGATCATCGAGGGGTATGTTCGCCCCATCGGTCGTATCGAAGAGGCTCGGGATCCCGGTGCAGTCGCGGGCGGCAAGTTCGGCGGAGGCAAGGCCGACCATCGCACCCCAGCCGATGCCGTCCTTGAGCATGCTCGGATGATCGACCGAACGCATCTCGGGTGTCATGCACGCGTGGAACTCGCCGACGCCCATCGCGTGCCAGATCTGCTCCGATGTACAGCCGAGCAATCGAGCCGCGCCAGCGGCCGCACCAATCGGTCCCCATGATCCCGTGCCATGATAAAAGCCGTAGAACGCGTGCAGGATATGACCGGCCCGCATCGCGACCTCGTACGCAGCGACAAGCGCCGTCAGGAATGCCCGTCCGCTCGCGCCAACGTGCTCGGCTGCCGCGAGGATACCGGGAAAGACCACCGCACCGGGATGGCCTTTCAGCGGGCGATAGCCGTCGTCGATGTCGAGTGCGGAGGCGGCATAGCCGTTTGCCAGCGCAGCCCCCACCGCTGATGCAGTGAGCGATGAGCCGATAATTGTCGCATCGCCGCTCCCATGGGTATGCCGCGCGTACGCGGCGAAAATTTGCGCCACGCGGGTGCGACTGCCGCCAATCGCACAGCCGCAAAGGTCGAGCAGAGTGCGGATCGCCTGATCCTGCACCGGAGCGGGGAGATCCTCCCAGCGCAGCTCGGAGACGAAATCCGCCACGCGGCGCGTGCGCGGCCCCTGCACAACGAGGTGGTCTTCCGACCGAAGGCGGCGAGCCGCGCCAAACGAATCGTCATGGCGTCGCTGAATCACTTGATCCACCTTTTCCTCAGGTACGAATCATATGAATGATGAGACAAACGTTCGCGATTGTCAAGAAACGGGGACGGACATCCCGTCTTGACGCAGTCGCCGTGCCGGCCGGTGCGGACCCCGCAATGATTCACACGATCATCGTTCCCTGATGTGACAAGCAAAAGCGGCACACGGTTTCGCGAGTCGATCTCTGAGATGGCGCGGAGCCGCCCGCCTGTCCCCCTCGCTATTGCTGCCTTTCGACGGATGTCCGGATGCCGGACCTGGCCCCCTTGACAGGGAATTCACCCGACCGTACTATACGAACGATTGCGCAGTAACATAAGGAAGAATCATATGCTTCATGCTGTGGGTCATGACTTCCTCACGCGCATGGCGACCGCGCAGCCGACACTGACGCCGAAGATGACCCGGCTGGCGGCCTTCGTGAGCGACAACTATGTGCGGGTGGCATTCATGAGCACCCGCGAACTGGCCGCCGCCGTCGGCGTCAGCCTGGCCACCGTGGTGCGGTTCCCGGCGGCGCTCG
This sequence comes from Thermomicrobiales bacterium, assembly GCA_038232175.1. Lineage (GTDB taxonomy): Bacteria > Chloroflexota > Chloroflexia > Thermomicrobiales > JALYUS01 > JALYUS01. Next base: position 4,619 of record JBBSII010000085.1, on the reverse strand, counting down.
GCTACCAGAACTTCGACGCCCTGCGGTCCAGCATCCAGGATCGGGTGAACTTTGACCTGACCGGGGTCGAGCGTCTCCAGCAGTTGCCCACGGCCAATCGCTCGCCGGCGGCCCTGTTGCGTCGCATCATCGATGCGGACTGCGAGAGCCTGCGCGCGCTGGCGCAAACGTTCTCGGAGCCGCAGATCGAACGCTTCACCAATGCCGTGCTCGCCGCCGAGCGCGTCACCATTCTCGGCTTCCGCTATGTCAGCCCGCTGGCGACCTACTTCGGGTATTCGCTCAGCAAGATCAAACCCAACGTCCAATCGTACACGCAGGCCGACTCATCGCTGTACGACCGCGTGCGCCTGATGGACGCTGGCGACCTTCTGATCGTCATCGCCTTCGCGCGCTACCCGGCGGAGATGGTGGCCCTCGCGCGCTATGCCCACCGTCTGGGGGTCCGGCTGCTCGCCATCACCGACAGTCCGCTCTCGCCGCTCTTGCCGCTCGCCGAGGTGTCGCTCTTCGCCAAGGCCAGCATGCTCGACTTTGTCGGTTCCCTCGCCGCGCCCGCCGCGCTGATCAATTGCATTGTCTCGGAACTCGGCGTGCGGCTGGGGGAGGAAGCGCGGGCCCGCCTACAGCTCCTGGAGGACGCCGCTCGCGAGGCCGGTATCTATGTGCCCGGAGGTGGCATGCTGCTGGGGGAGGGGACCTTGCTCGCCTGGGAAGATCGCCAGTCTGACGCGGTGTCGCCGCAGCGGGGGAGGAGCCAGTGATTACGCTCGAGGGAGTTTCCAAGCTGTTCACCTCCCACGGTCAGACGGTGCGTGCGGTGGATGATGTCAGCCTGACGGTGGGGGAGGGCGAACTCTATGTGCTGATCGGCCCGTCCGGCTCGGGCAAGACGACGACGATGCGGATGATCAACTGCCTGGAGACGCCGACGACGGGGCGTATCGTCGTCAATGGGCGCGATATTCGCTCCCTGAATGTCGTGGAGTTGCGGCGTAGCATTGGCTACGTGATCCAGCAGGGCGGGCTGTTCCCCCATTTCACCGTCGCCGATAACGTGGCGGTCGTCCCGCGTCTGCTCGGCTGGCCGCGCGAGAAGCGGCGTCAGCGCGCCGAAGAGTTACTCGCGCTCGTCGGTCTCGCCCCGGATCGCTTCGCCGATCGCTACCCGCGCCAGCTCTCCGGTGGCCAGCAGCAGCGCGTCGGTGTGGCGCGGGCGCTGGCCGCCGACCCGCCAATTATCCTGATGGACGAGCCGTTCGGCGCGGTTGATCCGATCACGCGCAAGCAGCTGCAGCGCGAGCTGCGCCGAATCCAGGCGGCGGTGCATAAGACGATCGTCTTCGTCACGCACGACATCAGCGAGGCCTTCCTGCTGGGCGACCGGATCGTCCTGATGGCGGACGGGCGCGTCGTCCAGAACAGCACACCCGCCGATCTGCTTCGTCGCCCGGTCGATGCGTTCGTCACGGCGTTTATCGGTGAGGATCGTGGCCTGCGGGCCTTACAATTCACCACCTTGGCCGAGCTGGCTGCGCCAGCGCCGGGCGATGTCCCGGCGGGTGGCCTCGTCCTCCCCGGCACGCTCCCGGTCCTTGAGGGAGCACGGCGGTTGGGCCAGCAGGGATGCGCGGGGGAGGATGGCTTCTGGATCGGCGACGATACCGGGCGGCCGACCGGCTATCTGGCCTACCGGCGGCTGGCCCAGCTGCTGGGTGAGACGATCAGCATTGACACGATCGCCGAGCAGGAACAGGAAGCGGTGTCCGATGCACTATCTCATTAACCACCCGGATCGCGTGCTGGGATTGACAGCCGAGCACCTCCGGATCGTGCTGATCAGCATCGTGGTGGCGATGCTGATCGGCATCCCGGTCGGCATCCTGGTGACGCGGCTGCGCTGGCTGGAGGGGCCGGTCAATACGACGACCAGCATGCTGTACACGGTACCGAGCCTGGCGCTCTTCGCGATCCTGATCCCCTTTACCGGCCTCGGCACCTCAACCGCGATCATCGCGCTCATCCTCTACTCCCTGCTGGCAATCGTCCGCAACACGGTCGCCGGGCTTGATGCCGTCAGCCCGGCGACGCTCGACGCGGCGCGCGGCATGGGCATGACGTCCACCCAGCGATTGCTGCTGGTGGAACTGCCGCTCGCGCTGCCGATCATCCTGGCCGGTGTGCGCGTGGCGACCGTCGCGGCAATCGGCATCGCGACGGTCGCCGTGCTGGTGGGCGCGGGTGGCCTCGGCCGCCTGATCTTTGACGGCATTCGGACGCTGGACGGTGATCGCATCGTCGCGGGTGCGCTGACAACCTCGTTACTCGCACTGGCGGCAGATTGGGGCCTGACGCGGCTCGGCGATGCCCTGCGCCGCGATGTTGGGCCGGTCGGCGCGGGGAGGTAACAGCGACAATGCACAACCCCTTGATGTTCATCACCTATATCCGCGAGCACCGGGAGACCTTCGTCCGGTTACTCTCCCAGCACATCCAGTTAACGCTGCTCTCGGTGCTGCTCGGCGTCCTGATTGCGCTGCCGCTGGCGGTGCTGGCCACGCGCGTCGCAGCGCTGGCCAAACCGATGACCTGGTTGGCCGGGGTGGGGCAGACGATTCCAAGCCTGGCCGTCCTCGGCTTGACCCTGCCGGTGCTGGGGATCGGCTTCCGGCCGTCCCTCTTCGCGCTGACGATCCGGGCGATCCTGCCGATCTTCCTGAACGCCTACGTGGGGCTGCGCAGCGTCGATCGCGCGGTAATAGATGCGGCGCGCGGCATGGGGGCCAGCGATGCCCAACTGCTGCTGCAGGTCGAACTGCCGCTTGCCAGCCCGGTGCTCTTCGCCGGGATACAGACCGCCACCGTCCAGAATATCGGCATCGCGACCCTGGCGGCGTTCATTGGCGGCGGCGGGCTGGGCGATCTGATCCTGCAAGGGCTTGCGACGGTAGATACCCCGGTCCTCCTCGCCGGGGCGGTACCCGTCGCGCTGCTCGCGATGACGGCAGAGATCGGGATGGGTCGTCTGCGCCGCCTGATCGTGCCGACCGGTCTGCGGGTCGAGGTGGCGCGCTAGCCGCCGGTCTTGTGGCCAGGTGGGGAAAGGGGGAGAAGAGACGTGGAGATGGTCCACGGCGACACGGGACTGATTGCCGCTGCATGTATCACAAAAGGAGTATCTGACATGACAAAGAGGCGCAACATGCTCTCGATGACCGGGGGGAGCCGCCGCCCGTGGCTCCTCATGGTCGCTGCCGCCCTGCTCATGCTCGCGACGGCCTGTGGGGGGTCGGGGTCGGGCGGCGGGAAGTCGAAGGTGATCATCGGCTCCAAGGACTTCACCGAGAATATTCTCGTGAGCGAGATGAACGCGCTCCTCCTGGAGGACGCGGGGTATCCGGTTGAGCGGAAACTGAATCTCGGCGGCACTGCGGTCGTCAATCAGGCGCTGGTCAGTGGCGACATCAACACCTACACCGAATACACCGGCACCGGCCTGACGGCCATTCTTAAGCTGCCGGTGCAGACCGACCCGCAGCAGGTGTATACCACCGTGAAGGGGGAGTACGAGAAGCAGTTCAAGGTCACCTGGCTCAACCCATTGGGCTTCAACAACACCTACGCCCTGGCCATGCGCAAGGACCAGGCGACCCAACTCGGCGTGAAGACCATCTCTGATTTGAAGGGGAAGTCCGATTCGCTCACCTTCGGCGCCACCCAGGAGTTCCTCACCCGGCCTGATGGCATGCCAGGGCTGACGAAGGCGTACGACCTGAAGTTCAAGGATCCGAAGGGCATGGATTCAGGGCTCACCTATCAGGCGCTGGCCTCGAAGCAGGTTGACGTGATCTCTGCCTTCGCGACCGATGGGCGCATCCCGGCGCTGAATCTGGTCATATTGCAGGACGACCTGCACTTCTTCCCACCCTACTTCGCCGCCTCGGTGGTCCGCCAGGACCTGCTCACCAAGGACCCGAAGATCGCCGACGTGCTCAATAAACTGGGAGGCAAGATCAATGACCAGACGATGGCCGGCCTGAACCTGCAGGTCGATCAGGATAAGAAGGACCCGCGCGACGTGGCCCGGGCCTTCCTCAAGCAGCAGGGGCTGATCAAGTAGCGCTCAGAACGGTCCGTGAGTTCGAGGAATGCCCCGCCATCAGGTGCGCTACTGGTTGGAAGCGAACGTGCCGCGCACGAAGCTCGAAACATTGGATGAGAAGCGCGCGTGGCACCGGATGCTGTACGACGCGGGCTACTGAGGAACGGGGCGGCCGGAGGAGTACGGCGGCCAACCAGCGCGGCCGATGGAGCAGGCGATCGTCGCCGAGGAGATGGCGCGGGCAAATGCCCCGACGGGGTTGGATCACCTGGGCATCGATATCTACGTCGCGATTGACGAAACGTAAATAAAAGTACGCTAAGGGCCAGGCACCAGCGAGAGCGGCGGTGCTGGCTACGACGAACTGTCCGATTGGGGTATACTTGAAATACGAACGTATGATCTTCACCGATTATACAGATAGTGTGAGATTCTGAAGGAGTGTCCCGTACTAATGACGACAGTCGTCGCATTTACCGCCGATAACGTTTGTCAACTGACTGGACTGACAAAGCGT
>JBBSII010000084.1:0-10783 GCA_038232175.1 Thermomicrobiales bacterium | reverse complement strand
GGCCAGTGAAGCAGGCTGCCGAACTGCTTGGAGATGTGGTCAACGACCACGGCATCGCTCGCCGCGTGTGTGACGGATTGCTGGTGCGTCGGGGTTTCATCCAGTACTTGTGCCATTGATGGCCCCTTTCTCTAGTGGCGTGGGCTTCAGCCTGTATCACGTCCGCAGGTTAGAACTTGGAACGCGCATTCCGCTGATACTGAACGTCATGCTACAAAATAGGTGTGCATAGAAGAATCCCCCTTTGCGTAGACGCCTTCGGGTATCGGGTGGAGAGAAGACGCTCAGCGGGCAGGCGCAAAAACCCCGTGAGCCTCGATGTGCCCACGGGTTCGGTTGCGTGCGATGTGGAGAGGGTTCTTACTGCTCCGGCACGATCCCGATGGGCACACTGCTGCCATCAACCAACACGACGCGCGGCTTCCGCCGGTCCACCGTGTTGCTGATGATGTTGAGCAAGGTGCTGCTCATCGTGTGCCTCTCGTGCTTCAGCGTCGTGCGCCCATCTCGGCGCTGTGTCCGAGTGTAGGGGCACGCGAGAGGAAAGTCAAGCGGTTGAACGATTTCGGGTGCGCGTCAATCATATGCGTGAGCGTGATGCGACGGCTTTCTTCGCCAGCAGGCGATGCCGCCACGGATGCGTCGTTGCTCGCACGCAGGGGGGGCAGCTGCGGTACGCCCGTCGTGGGGATGACGCGGCGGGTGGCGGACGGTGGGGTGGTGATCGCTGCCGGGGTCACGACGCGCGGGCCTCGCATCCCCCATCCCGCGCTGCCGGGAAGTGGGCGTACCCGCTCGGGGCGCGGCGGCGCTCCCGCTCGCTCACCGTCGCATCGCGCTCAATCGTGCCACGCGCCACCGTCTTGACCGCGGCCCACTCCCCGCCCACCAACGGCGCCATCGCCCCGTCCGCGCTCACTTGTTGGGGGGCCGGGCCTGCGGGGGGTGGCGGCTGCGCTCGTCCCAACCGCTCCCCTGCCGCCGTCTGCACCGCGACGTAGGCCGCCGCCGTCGCCGCGGTCTGCCGTCGCACCGTCGCCGTGCTCACCGTCACGCCCCAGAAGAAGGCGAGCGGTGCCGCCGCGTGCGCGCAGGGCATCCCGGTGGCACGGCGGCTCATCCCCGCGCGCAGCGTCGCGCTCTCCGCGCCGGGCCCAAGGGCCAGGTCCTCATCACGGGGGGACACGCCCGCTTCCGCAGACGGTACAGACCAGAGAGCGGCGGCGCACGCGCACCGGCGTCCAATCCGAGATCCTTCATGATGTCTCTCCTCTTTGCACATTTCACACCAGATACCGCGCAGCCACATTTCGCGCCCGATCCATACAAGCCAGATTGGTAAGATTGATGCTACAGATTGTTCGGAATATCCCGATGTCCGGGAAACACATGACAGACGCCATGGTTGCATTAGCGTGGCAGATGGTATATCTTATAAAATATAGAATCATGAGGAGTATCAACGTATGGCGAATGAGTCTTCACTTGCATTGGCCCGCCTCCCGATCCTCGGCCCGCGCGCCCGCCTCGTCGATGTCGTCCACGAGGCGCTGCGCGACGCAATTGCGGGCGGGGTGCTCCCACCCGGCACACGGCTGCGCGAGGCCGCGATCGCGCAGCAGTATGGGGTATCAGTTACCCCCGTCCGCGAGGCCATGCGCCGTCTCGAACGGGAAGGGTTGGTGGCAGTCAGCCCGCATCGCGGCGCGATGGTCAGCGTGTTCACCGCGCGCGACATCGCGAACCTCTACGAGATCCACGAAATGCTCCAGTGCCGGGCCGCCCGGCATGCGGCGGCAGCGCATTACGATTTCGCCGCTCTGGAAGCCTTGTTGACGGCGATGGCGGCGGTGCTGGATGAGCCGGACCAGCGCGAGTTCAACCGGCTCGATCTCGCATTCCACCGCGCGATCAACGATATGGGCGGCAACCCCCAACTTGCCGATTTGATCGAGCAGACGCACCGGCGCATCCTGAGCCAGCGCATCCGCCTCGCCGTCCATCTGCCCGGTCGCCCCGCCCTGTCCCATGCCCAACATCATGAATTGTTCATCGCGGTCCGCACGGGCGACGCGGATCGTGCCGAGATGCTCACCCGCGCGCACATTCGCTCGGTGCGTGACGCGGTTGTGAGGCTATTGGAGGATGGTATGCACGAGGGCGCGGCCTGAGTGTGCTGGCAATTGCGGACAAGGGGGCAGCACGGATGAACGGACACGACACACTCCACCGGCGGCAGTTTCTTCGGGCCTCCGGCGCCACCATCGCGGGGATGGCCGCGAGCGCGGCGCTGGCGGCGTGCGGATCGGGTTCCAGCCCAACCGTGGCGGGCAATCCGCTCGCGTCGCAACCGGCGCAACCGCCATCGGCCCAATCCCAGGCGACGCCCGTGCAGTCGGCTGCCTCCCAGCCCGCCGCAGCCGCGCTAGGCAAGGTCGTCATCCGCTGGTGGGACCACTTCCAGCCGCTGACGCCGCTGCACAAGAAGATTTGGGACACCTACACGGCGGGCCACGCCAACGTGCAGGTCGATTACACTCAGTACAACCCGAACGAGATGGCACAGGCGCTCCAGTTGGCCTTCAAGAGCCAGCAGATGCCGGATGTGCACAGCCTCGGCGGCATCAGCGTGCCCGTGCCGAGCCTCGTGAAGGACAACTGGTTCGCGCCACTGAACCTGAGCGACGACGCGCGCAAGCGGTTGCCGGAGGGCAGCCTGCTGGAGGGGTTCAGCGTCTTCGGCGGCAAGGTCTACAGCTTCCCGCTCTTCAGTTTCCGGCAGTACACCAGCCTCAACTGGTACAATAAGGACCTGTTCGCGAAGGCGAGCATCGACCCCACGACGAACCTCAGGACGTGGGACCAGTTCCGGCAGGCGGCGGGTGCGATCACGAAGAAGGGTGGCGGCACGGCGTTCGGGTGGATCCAGGGGATCGGTTTTGTGGACCGTCTGGGCGTCCATGTGAATGAACTGGCGCAGACTGCGGGAGCGTCCACGGTCGGTGGCCCCGGCCCGACGGGCAGCGACCCGAAGACGGGGCAGTACGTCTACGCCAGTGATCCGTACGTCCAGACGCTCGATTTCCTCGCGTCGGTCCAGCGCGACGGCAGCCTCTTCCCCGCCTCATCGACCCTCGACGCGCGCACCGGTCGGGCTCGCTGGGCGACGGGTACCGCCGGGATGTTCCTCGATGGCCCGTGGAATATCGGGGTGGTGCAGGGGAGCTTCAAGGATTTCACGGACAAGGTTGGCGTCGCCCCCGTCCCCGTCCCGGACACGAGCAAGCCCGCGTACATCCACGTTCTGCCGTCGGGTGGACAGTTCTTTATCTCCAGCCAGTCAAAGCACCCCGACATTGCCGCCGATATCCTGCAGCAACTGACGACGCCGGACTACTACATCGGCCTCGCGCAGCAGATGGACCAGCCGCCGCTCGACCTGACGGCGGTGGACAAGGCCAATGTCCAGCCCACGTACAAGCAGGCGATCAAGCTCTTCCAGGATGGCGTGCGGCTCGGGCCAAGCCCAGTGGTCAAAAACGCCGCCGTCTCGGATGTATTCGCGGAGATGAAGGACATCCACCCGAACCTCGGCGAGATCGCGCAGGGCGTCTTCAGCGGCGACGTGAAGGACACGCGCGCGGCGCTGAAGGAGTACAACGACAAGCTCACCGCCGAGCGCGACCGGGCGCTGAAGGTGGTCACGGGCAAGGGCGTGAAGGTCAGCCTCGCCGATTGGGTCTTCGCCAACTGGCAGCCCGATCAGGACTACACCGCCGCTTCGTACAAGTAGCCCGCGGCCGGAGGAGGGGACGAGATGGCAACGACACGCGCGCGCCCCACCACCTCGGCGCCGACCACACGGCCAGTGCGCGGGGCGGCCCGTAGCGTGGGCGCGCGGCTCTGGGCGGATCGCTGGATCTATCTCTTCCTCCTGCCGATGGCCGCGCTGTATGGGTTGTTCACGCTCTGGCCGATCATCGCCAGTTCGTGGTACTCCCTGCTCGACTGGAATGGCTTCGCGCGGGCACGCCCGTTCGTGGGGCTGGCCAACTACGCGGATGTGCTGCGGGACCCGTTCTTCTGGAATGCGTTCCGCAACACCCTCCTGTTCATGGCGGTCACCGTGCCAATCCGGGTGGGGCTGTCGCTCCTCGCGGCGGTGATCCTCAACAACCCGCGCCTGCCATTCGCCGGGCTGTTCCGCACCGCGCTCTTCCTGCCCGTGGTGACGACGACCGCCATCATCGGCGTCGTGATGGTGCTCGTGTTCGACCCGGCGGGTGGCCCAATCAACCTTGTGCTGCTCAAACTCCATCTCGTCGGTCGCCCCATCAACTTCCTCGGCAAATCCCAGAGCGCGCTGTTCACCGTAATGGGCGTGCACATCTGGAAGTGGTTCGGCGTGACCCTCGTCTACTGGCTCGCCGCGCTGCAAACGATCCCGAAGGACTTGTATGAGGCGGCGCGCATCGACGGCGCGAGCGGCTGGCGGCTGTTCCGGCACATCACCGCCCCCCTGCTGCGACCATTCGCGGTGATCATCACCCTGCTCACCGCCATCGACACGTTGCAGGTCTTCGACCTCATGCTGACGATGACGGGCGGCGGGCCATTCTTCCGCACGGAGGTCGTCGAAATCTTCATCTACCGTCAGGCCTTCACCTCGACCACGCCACGGCTCGGGTATGCGTCCGCAGCGGCGGTCGTTTTCGGGGCGGCCACGCTCCTGATCGCGCTGGTGCAGGCGCTCGGCCTGCGATACGTGCAGCGGACACGGGGGACAACATGACCGGCATCGCGCGCGTTTCCCCACCATCTGCCCGGCTCGGTCGGTTGGCCCGCCGGTGGGCGCCCGTCGTCGTCCTCGCCGCGATCTGTATTGTGTGGGTCTACCCCTTCCTCTGGCTGCTCTCGGCCTCGCTCAAGGACCCGTCGGAGGTTTTCACCGCCGGTCTCAATCTCATCCCGCAGCACTGGCGGTGGAGCAACTACGCGCGCGCGTGGAACGACGCGCACTTCAGCCGCTACATGCTCAACAGCGTCGTTGTGACTGCGGGCACCGTCTTCATCGTGGTGGTGCGGTGCGCCCTCGCGGGGTACGCGCTCGCGCGCCACCGCTTCGTCGGCAAGCGGGCGATCATCGCCCTCCTGATCGCGACGCTCTTCGTGCCGACGGGGTACACGATCATCCCGGTGACGGAACTGGCGAACCGGCTCGGATTGCTGAACTCATTGTGGGGGATGATCCTCGCGCTGAGCGGGGGCGGTCAGGTCGCCGCAGTGCTCCTCTACGCGGGCTATTTCAGCCAGATCCCGCACGAGATCGAGGAGGCTGCGGTAGTGGACGGCGCGGGGTTCCTCACCGTCTTCGCTCGCGTGATGCTGCCGTTGGCGGGGCCGGTGACGGCGACGGTGACGCTGCTGACGCTACTCGCCACCTGGAACAACTTCTTCATCCCGCTCGTCTTCACCTTCAGCCGGCCCGATCTCCGCACCCTCAGCGTCGGGATGCTTGCGTTCCGTGGCGAGCATACGACAGACTGGTCCGGCCTTGCCGCTGCGGGGACGCTCTCGCTCATCCCCATCGTGCTGTTGTTCATCTTCCTGCAACGGTATTTCATCGAGGGGATCGCGGGGGCGGTAAAATCCTAGGGCACGAATGATCGCGCCCCACGCCGGGAGATGGTATGACCGAAGACGCGCACGCATATGCACACGCACAGCCGAACATCCTCTTCCTCTGCACCGATCAGCAACGCTACGATTCCCTCGGGTGCTACGGCAATCAGGCGATCCGGACACCCGCCATCGACGGCCTCGCGCGTGACGGGGTGCTGTTCGAGCGATGCTACGTGCAGAGTCCCGTCTGCGCGCCCTCGCGCGCGAGCCTGCTGACGGGATCGTACGTCCACAACCATGGCCTGTGGGCCAACGGGGTGGCATTGCCGCCGCACGAGGCGCTTCTGTCGCGCACCCTCGCCGACGCCGACTACGACTGCGGACTGATCGGCAAGTTGCACCTCAACGCGGCCTATCGGGGCCGCACCGAGCGCCGGTACGACGACGGCTTCCGCGTCTTCAAGTGGGCGCACGACCCAACGCACGGCTCGCCGGAGAATGCCTATCACCGCTGGCTCGCCCGGGGATACCCCGACCGCTACGCGGCGGCGATGGCGAACGGGCCGGGACGGAGCGGGCATGACCCGGTCGGGTTCGACGTGATGCCGACCGAGGCGCATTATAGCCACTGGGTCGGGGAGGAGGCGATCTCCTTCCTGCGGGAGGAGCGCGACCCCGCGCGCCCCTTCTTCCTCTGGGCGAATTTCTATGACCCGCACCACCCCTTCGTCGCGCCGAAGGAATACCGGGACCGGTACGACCCGGCCACACTGCCGCGCCCGATCGGCCAACCGGGCGAACTGGCGGACCGGCCACCGATCCTGACCGAGGCGTCGCACAAGAGCTACGCGGGGTTCGCGCGCGGGTTCACCGACTATGCCCCGGAGGAGATACAGGAGGTGATCGCGGCCTACTACGCGATGGTGACGCTCATCGACGACGAGGTGGGCCGCATCCTCGCGGCGCTGGACGACCTGGGGCTGGCCGAGAACACACTGGTCATCTTCACCAGCGACCACGGCGAGATGCTCGGCGATCATCAGTTGCTGCTCAAAGGGCCGATGCTCTACGAGGGCGCCGTGCGGGTACCACTCATCCTGCGCTGGCCGGGCCATCTGCCGAATGGGGCGCGATGCGGCGACCTGGTCGAATGGATCGATCTCTGCCCGACGATGCTTGACGTTGCGGGCGTGCCGCCATTGCCCGGCAATCAGGGGCTGAGCCTCCTCCCGCTCGCGCGTGGCGAACCGGAGGCCCCACGGCGCGGCTGGGCGCTCTGCGAGTACCGCAACAGCGGCCACCCCTACGATCCGCCGGTCCACGCGACGATGCTGCGCCGGGGGCGCTACAAGGTGATCGTGCATCATGGCGAACCGGCGAGCGGTCGCGATCGGTGCGGGGAACTCTACGACCTTGAAGCCGACCCGCAGGAACTCCACAATCTCTGGGCCGACCCCGCCGCAGCGTCGGTGCGCATCGAACTCCAGGAATTCCTCCTTGATGCGCTTGTCGCCACCGAGGATCGCTCCCAGTCGCGAGAAGCCCTCTGGTGATGCGATACGCGCACCGAGGATAATGTATCCATGCCAGATGCCATGTAGTGATGGAGGAGCAGATATGCACCGCGACGAACTTCACCCACGCCCGCAACTGACGCGCGACCGCTGGATGGACCTCTGCGGCCTGTGGCAGTTCGCGTACGACGACGGGGACACTGGCCTCCGCGACGGATGGGCGGAGCAACCGGAACGGTTCGACCGGACGATTATCGTCCCCTTCCCGCCGGAATCGCGCGCGAGCGGGATCGGCGAGACGGCGTTCCATCCCGTCGTCTGGTACCGCCGCGCCGTCACCGTTGCGCCGGAGGAGCGCGACGGTCGGCTCCTGCTTCACTTCGGTGCGGTCGATTATCACGCTCACGTCTGGGTCAACGGGCGACTCGTCGCCACGCACGAGGGCGGGCAGACGCCATTCAGCGCGGACATCACCGCCGCGTTGCGGGACGGCGACGCCGAGCAGGTGATCGTCGTGCGCGCGGAGGATCAACCGGCGGACCTGACGCAGCCGCGCGGCAAGCAGGACTGGGAGCCGGAGCCGCATCGCATCTGGTACGACCGCACGACGGGCATCTGGCAGCCCGTCTGGCTCGAACCCGTGCCGCCGCTGCACATCGTCGAGATTCGCTGGACGCCGGACCTCGACCGGGGCTTGCTCGGCGTGCAGGTGACGCTCAACCGCGCGCCGGAGCGGCCCGCGCGCCTCGATCTTCATCTCACGCTGCGCGGCACGACACTGGCGAACCACACGTTCCACGTGGAACGAGCCATGGCGCGGCACGCGATCGGCCTCGACAGCGGCAGCACCACGATGGGACAGGCGCGGGTGCTCTGGTCGCCCGCGAACCCGAATTTGATCGATGCGGAACTGACCCTTCACGATGAGGCGGGGCAGCCCGATACCGTGCGCAGTTACCTCGGCTTGCGCAGCGCGGCCTTCGCGAATGGACGGTTTCTGCTCAATGGTCGCCCGTATTACCTGCGTCTCGCGCTTGAGCAAGGGTTCTGGCCCGAATCGCACCTCGCCGCGCCGAATGCAGACGCATTGCGGCGCGAGGTGGAGTTGGCGAAATCGCTCGGCTTCAACGGTGTGCGCATCCATCAGAAGGTCGAGGACCCACGCTTCCTCTACTGGTGCGACCGGCTCGGCCTGCTCGTCTGGGGCGAAATGGCGAACGCTTACGTCTTCGACGCGCACGCGGTGGAGCGGCTGACGCGCGAGTGGCTCGATGTCGTGCGGCGCGACTACAACCACCCCTGCATCGTCACCTGGGTGCCGCTGAACGAGAGTTGGGGCGTGCCATCGCTCCCGCGCGACCCGAGCCAGCAGCACTACGTCCGCTCCTTGTACCACCTGACGCACGCCATCGACCCGACGCGCCCCGTGATCGGCAACGACGGCTGGGAGCACCTCGCCACCGATGTCTGGGGCATCCACGACTATGCGCTGGACGGCGCGACGCTGCGCGAGCGGTACGGCACGTCGGAGGCGGTCGAGCGGACGATCACGCAGACGCAGCCGCAGTTCCGCACCATCGCCCTCCCAGATTCGCACCGTGCGGGCGAGCCGATCATGCTGACCGAGTGCGGCGGCATCGGCTACGCGCCCGAGCGTGGCACACGCTGGTTCGGCTACGGCACCGTCACCTCGACCGAGGCGTTCCTCGCCAAGTATGAGGAGTTGATCGGCGCGATCCTCGACTGCCCGACGATTGCCGGGTTCTGCTACACACAACTGACGGACACGCAGCAGGAGACCAACGGCCTGCTCACCGCGAACCGCGAGCCGAAACTCGACCCAGCGGCGGTGCGCGCGATCACCGCGCGCCTCTCGAAGGCCGTCCCCGCAGAAGTCTTCACGGCAATTCAGCGTGCCGCAGAAGTGACCGCGTTCGAGGGGTCGTTGGGTTGATTTGCGGGTCTATTCGTCACAGACGGGCGGCCGACGGACCCACAACAACCCATTGGCGAGGTCGTCGCATTTCAGTGCATCGTTCTCGCCTTCGAGCACGCAGTGAGCAGGGGTTTCTTCGGCGTCCGGCGACTCCTCGTTCTCCGGCGCGAGTCTACCCGGCGTGGTCAGGCGATTGCGAGTTGTGATGAACGACGCGCGTATACGGGCGATCATGGGTAATGGTCACGAACAAGGCGGTGAGCGATATGGCAACAATCCCAGCAACGCGGACGGAACACGATTCGCTTGGCGATGTGCCCGTCCCGGCGGACGCGCTTTATGGCGCGCAGACGGCGCGGGCGGTGCGCAACTTCCCGATCTCCGGCGTGCGGCCGCACCGCGTTTTCATCGAGAGCACGGCGATGGTGAAGTGGGCGTCGGCGATGGCGAACATGGCGATCGGCAAGGTGCCGCCGGAGAAGGGGGACGCCATCGCACGCGCCGCGCGGGAGATCATCAACGGGCGACACCACGAACAATTCGTCGTCGATGTCTTCCAGGCGGGCGCGGGCACCTCGCACAACATGAATGCAAACGAGGTGATCGCCAACCGCGCCAACGAACTGCTCGGCGGCCGGCGCGGGGAATACGCGCCGATTCACCCGAACGACGACGTGAACATGAGCCAGAGCACGAACGACATCTTCCCGACGATCACGAAAGTCGCCGCCCTGCGAATGCTGCCGGAGTTCGTGGCGCAGTTGCGGTCGCTCGAAGAGGCGTTCGGCCAGAAGGCGGCGGAGTTCGCGGATGTCGTCAAGAGCGGGCGCACGCACCTGCAGGACGCCGTGCCGACGACGCTCGGCTACGAGTTCGGCGGCTACGCGGCGGCGATGCGGCACGTCCGCACGCGATTGGAAGGCACCGCGCACTGGGCCGGCGACCTGAACATCGGCGCGACGGCGCTCGGCACCGGCCTGAACAGCGGCGCGGGGTATCGCGGGGAGGCCGTGTGCTTCCTGAAGGAGATCACCGGCCTCAACGACCTCCGCCCGGCAGAAAATCTCTTCGAGGTGACGCAGAGCATGGCATCGCTCGGCGCGCTCTCGGCGGATCTGCGGATCGTCGCTCTCGAACTGATCCGCATCGCCAATGATCTGCGCCTGATGTCGTCCGGGCCGCGCACAGGGTTGTACGAGATTGCACTCCCCGCTGTGCAGCCCGGTTCGTCGATCATGCCGGGCAAGGTCAACCCGGTGCTGGCGGAGATGCTGAACATGGTCTGCTTCCAGGTCGTCGGCAACGACACCACCGTCGCCCTCGCGGTGCAGGCGGGGCAACTCGACCTCAACGTGATGATGCCGGTGATCGCCTTCAATCTCGTCTGGTCGTTGGAGATCCTTACGAACGCCCTGCGCGTCTTCACGGAGCAATGCGTCCGTGGCATCACGGCGAACCGGGAGCGCGTGCGGGAGTGGGTGGAGTGGAGCACGGCGATTGTCACCGCCCTCAACCCGCGCATCGGGTACAGCCGCGCGGCGAAGGTGGCGCAGCAGGCGTTCACGGAGGGGCGCACCGTCCGTGATATTCTGGTTTCTGAGGGTATCCTGACCGCCGAGGAGGCGGAGCACGCGCTCGACCCCGCCGTGCTCGTGCAGCCCGGCGACCCGAACACGTACACATAATCTACCGTGATTGCTAGTACTACAGC
>JBBSII010000083.1:0-10808 GCA_038232175.1 Thermomicrobiales bacterium | reverse complement strand
GGCAAGCGGCAGGCGCGACGGGAACGCGCCCGGCAGCGCCGCCACGCGCTTGGTGGCTCAGGGGCATGCACCGAACTGCCGCTGCACCGGAAGCGTGCAGCATGAGGATATGGCGATGCGCAACACAACTGACCCACTAGCACCAATGGTTAGGTATCGCAACGCTCCCAAAAGGGCGCGAAACGGGTCGCCGGTATTACCAGAACGGAAAACCGGTCGAAGCCCCGCCTGCGGCCCCCGCTACGCTGTCCCCGGATCGCAGAGCGGCCGATAGTCGCCTCGGCGCACCACCTCGGGGACAACGAACTGGTAGCGCCCCAAGATCGTGATGTGCGCGAAGCCGGGCGGCGAGAGGCGTGCTACGTCTTTGGCCGCGCACCTCCATCCCCGCTCTGCGCCTGCTCGGGCTCTGGGGATGCAGAAACCTGTACATCGCTTTACTTAGACTGCTGCTCGCGAAGGCGGACAGGTTGACTGGTCCGCGCGGATTCTTCGATGGCGCAGACAATTCGCGTTTGTTCCACGCCATCTTCGGCAGTGGGTAACTGGCCGTTACCGCGCCAACTCGTCGGCACGTCAACGTCCTCGAGGATCGCGTTGACGATATGGTCCCGCATCTCCAGGGGGGAGGCACCGCCGAAGAGCGGCAGGAACTTGGGCGATACCTCTAGGGAGGGCCGGGTGCCGAGCCCCTCGATGTCCTCGTGGGGTCGCCGGATAACCGCACGAGCGAGGACACCCCGCTCCCTGAGGGCCAGCTGATGGCCCTTGAGCTTGGCGCTTGTGACCCGTTGGTCGAGCGTCGCTTGCCAGCCGCGCTCCGTGGCGTAGTCCGACTGTGTCTGTTGCAGGCCTCCGGAGTCCCCGCTCAATGTAAAATGTCCGGTGACGAGCGGTTCCATGTGGCGGATCCACTCCGCCTTCAGCCGCAGCACGAGCCCATTCGTCCAGTGGATGTGCGTGTCGTAGAGGTCCGCAGTGTAGCCGAGTACCTGCCGCACCCAGAGCGTCTGGACCCGCTCAACCTCGGCTTCGAAGACCCAGCGCATGCGGTCGGTGGCGTGGCTGAACAGGAACTGCGCGACGGACGACTCGCCGGCCCACTGCTGGCTGCGCTCCCGCCACATATGCGTTGGCACGCTGATATTGTCGTCGATGACTAAATCGCCGTAGATAGGCTTGCCGATCAGCCCCTCCTGGACCACATACCGGCTGGCGATCTCTTCTGGGGCACAGCGACTGGGCAGATGGACCCAGAGCCGGCTCCCGGTACGCCGCGCCGAGTCGCGCATAGCGATCGCGTCGGCGACGGTGGTCGCCATCGGCTTCTCCGTGATGATGTTCCGTACGCCGGCATCGGACGCGGCGAGGACGGGATCCCGATGATGGGGATCGGGGGTTGCGACGATCACCAGATCGAGTTGCTCCTTGTCGAGCATGTCCCCCACGCTTTTGTACGGGTGAGCGTCGTAGACGCGCGCAAGTTCCCGCGACCGCTCCTCGATCACGTCCGCGACCGCGACCAGCCGCGTATGGGCATTGGTTCTTCCGAAGTAGCGCGCGTGATTGGCCCCGAGGATACCGCAGCCGACGATTCCGACCTTCAACGATGCAGTCGCCATGCCGTTGCTCCTTTCCAAGAGTATGATCGCGCGTTGCCGCGCCGGATTCCATAGCGTGGGGTGCGCGCCCCGGGATGCGCGGACGCCTCCGCGCGCATCGCCCCCTTCGCACGCCGGAGCGTGCCCTCCCCTTCATTGATTTCCAGGACGATGTCGCTCGCATTCAAATAGTGTTCGAACGCGAGTGTGGCAGCGCCGATGACACCGATGCGCGGCCCCAGCGTCGCCGACACGATTTCCACCGGTGGGGTCGTCGGGACAAGCGACTGCGCGATAACCGTCTGTTTGATTGTTTGGAGCACGAGGTCGCGGGCCGTGAGCACATCGCCGCCGATGATCACACACTGGGGGTCGACTACGTCCACCAGATTCGCGATTGCCGACGCCAGCGGTCGGGCGACCCCTCGCACGATATCGGCGGCGTGACGATCGCCCCCGGCGGCGGCGACCAGTACGTGGGTGGCGATCCGCTTGATTTCGGCGGCGTCGACCACGCGCCTGGATGCCTGAGGGCAATTCCCATCCAGCGCGCCCCTTGTATCGGCCCGGAACCTGTCGACAATCGCGACCGTCGACGCGACGGTCTCCAAGCAGCCGCAGTTTCCGCAGACGCAACGCAGCCCATGCTCTACCGCGAGCGTGTGCCCGATCTCACCGGCGAGGCCGGTCACGCCGCGGTGCACGCGCCCGTCGATGATGATGCCGGAGCCGATCCCCACACTCACGTCAATGAAGATCAGGTCGTGCAGCGGGCGCCCGATACCATACCAGTGCTCGGCGAGGGCCATTGCCCGCGCGCTGTTCTCGATCGCGACCGGTAAACCAAATCGCGACGCGAGGGTCGCTGCCAGCGGCACGTTGTGCCAGTCGTGGAGCGCGACGTATTCGATCGTGCCGGTCGATGGGTTCACAAGCCCGATCGTGGCGATTCCCAAGCCGACCACGCGCTCGCGCGCCGCCATCCGGAGGACATCGTCAACCATCCCGATAATGAGTTGAATAACCTCTTCCGGGCCGCTCCCCGTCGGGATCGCATCCATCCGCACATCCTCTACCACGCCCTTCGCGTTGACGACTCCAACGTGGACGGAGGCGTATTCGACTTGCACTGCCAAGGCGAGCGCGCCTTCGGCGCGCACATCGACGAGGATCGGCTGCCGCCCGCCAGCCGCATGGTACACGGACTCATCCTTCCCCACTTCCTCGACGAGCCCGGCAGCGGCGAGCTGGGCGACCACATTTGTTATCGTCGAGGGCGTCAGGCCGGTCAACCGCGCGATCATCTGCCGCGAGAGCGCGCCTCGCTCGAGAAGCGCCCGCAGGACGATAGCGCGATTGTGCTGCTTGATCGTGCTAGAGTTGCTTCCGCGCAAACGGTTCGAGGGTGGGTGGGGCACCATCCAGTATCTCCTCCAAGTCGCGTCCGCCTGCGGCATCAGGTGAGACGCTCGCCCGAAGCGGCATCAAAGAAATGTAGTTTCGTCGTGTCGAAATGCACCCCCACCTGCTGGCCAACGGCAAACTCGATGTTCGGTCGCGTACTAATCCGGAACGGGGAGCCGTGCAGGTCGAGGTCGATGTACGTCACCGGGCCCACGGGCTCGATGAGGAGCACGCGCCCTTTGAGCGTATCAGTTTCGGTGGTAATGACGACATCTTCCGGGCGGATGCCGAGCACGACATCACCAGAGCGTACGCTCTCGGGCACCTCCTCCCCGGTGCGGCTGTCACTGAGGTCATAGTGCATCGCATCATTTGTGAAGAGGAGGCGACCATCCTGCCGGGCGATCCTGCCCGTGAGGAAGTTCATCTTCGGGCTGCCGATAAATTCGGCCACGAAGAGATTGCCGGGGCGATTGTACGTCTCCGCCGGGGTGCTGTATTGCTGGAGGATGCCCGCCCGCAGGACGGCAATCCGGTCGGAAAGGACCATCGCCTCCTCCTGGTCGTGGGTGACGAAGACTGTCGTGGTACCGAGCTCCCGCTGCAGTCGTTTGATCTCGCTGCGCGTGTTGATCCGAAGGGCGGCGTCGAGGTTCGACAGCGGTTCGTCCATCAGGAACGCGACGGCCTGACGGGCGATCGCCCGTCCGAGCGCTACGCGCTGGCGCTGGCCGCCACTGAGCTCGGAGGGTCGGCGATCGAGGAGTTCTTGAAGACCGAGAAGCTGCGCCACTTCCCGGACACGCCCATCAATCTCGGCGCGCGGCGCGCGGCGAATCCGCAGCGCGAATGCGATGTTCTCGTAGACGTTCTTGTGCGGATAGAGCGCGTAATCCTGGAAGACCATCGCGATGTTCCGATCGCGTGGCATCAGGTCGTTGACCGGCTGGTCGTCGAAGAGGATCGTCCCGGCCGTCGGTTCTTCTAAGCCGGCGATACAATAGAGCGTCGTGCTCTTACCACAGCCGGACGGGCCGACGAGCGAGACGAACTCCCCGTCGGGGATTTCGAGCGAGAGATCCTCCACGGCGCGCACATCCTGATACTTCTTGCAAAGCCCCTGTAGGCTGATCCTCGCCATGGCATCCTCCTACTCACGCGCTATCTCATCCACCGCAATGTTACACGCAGCCTCGTTCATCCCTTCGTCGAGCCGGAGAGCATCCCTTGCACGAGGTATTTCTGGAAGAGCAGGGCGATGAACACCGGCGGCAGTACGGCCACGACCCCGCTCGCGAAGATGGCGCCATACTGGCTGCTCCGCACCTGCTGCGTGAAGCCGGAGATCACCACCGTGATCGTCTGCGAGTTGGGCGAATCAGTCAGCAGCAGCGCGAACAAGAACTCGTTCCACGAGACCAGGAAGCAGAAGATCGCTGCGGCAGCGATGCCGGGCAGGGCCACGGGGACGATCACCCGCAGGAAGGCGTGGAACCTAGTGCACCCGTCCACGAGCGCGGCGCGCTCCAGCGACGGCGGGATCGTCTCGAAGTATCCTTTCATGATCCACACCGTCAGCGGCAGAATGAAGCTCGTGTAGCTAATCACCAGCGCAAGCTTGGAATCGAGGAGATTGACAGTGCGGAAGAGGATAAAGAATGGGATCGCCAATGCGAGCCCGGGGATCATCCGCGTCATCATCAGGGCCCAGAGCGTCGCCCGCATAAAGGCGAAGTGGCGGAAGCGCGCGTACCCATACCCCGCGAGCGTGCCCACCACCACATTGATTGCGGTGACCGCGAGCGAAACCTCGAAGCTGTTCCGTAATCCGAGAGGCACCTTCTGCGCCGAAACGCGTCCGCCGAAGCCGCCTGTGGTCCCCTCACCGAGGAAGATATTGCGGAAATTCGCGAACGTGGGGGGCCACGGGATGAAGCGCGGCGGACGACCGAGGAGATCGACGGTGTTCGAGAGACTGCACGTGATCAGCCAAAGGAAGGGCAGCAGCGTCCACGCGGCGATCGCGAGGACGCCGCACAACAGCGCGGCCTGGCGAAAGCGCTGCCGCACCCGCCCGGAGAGCCGAGGGGTGCGCACCGACGCATCCCGGACGAAGCGGCCGCTGCCGCCTAGTCGGACCGTCCGACCGACGACCGCCGGGGCCGCCTCGTCCGCAGGGGTGACATGGCGGCTGCGCCCTCGCCCCTCCTGGAGCAGGCGGAGATAAATCGCGGCGAGAATCAAGCAGAGGATGCTCAGGATATACAAGACGGCGGCACCCTGACCAAATTTGAAAAAGAGGAAGGCGTCCGCGTATCCTAGCCAGGAGAAGACTGTAGTCGAACTCCCCGGCCCCCCCTTGGTCATAATCCAGAAGAGATCGAACGCGAGTACCGAATTGATCGTCGTGAGGATCACGACGAGCAGGGCCATCGGTCGCAGCCACGGCACGGTGACGTGGAAGAAGCGCTGGATCGCGCTCGCGCCGTCGATCGTCGCCGCGCGATACAGGTTCTGGGGGATGGCCTGCAACGCCGCGAGGAAGAGCGGCGCGGCGAGCGGTGCCTGGTTCCAGATGTACACGAGGGCGACGATCAGAAGCGCGGAGTGCTCAGTCGACATGTAGGGGATGTAGTCGTTGATCAGGTAAAACTGATAGAGCAGACCATTGAGAGTCCCGTACTGCCCGTCGAAGATCCACCCCCAAAGGTAACCAACAACGACGCCCGACATTGCCCACGGGATCAGGAGGATGCTGCGCATGATGCCGCGCCCGCGGAAGCGCTCGTTCAGCACCAGCGCCATCACCAATCCCAGACCGGCCCCCCCCACGACGGTCAGCGCGGAGAAGATCAGCGTGCGCACAAAAGCGGCGCGAAATTCCGGGTCCGGGATAACCTCCGAGTAGTTGCCTAGGCCGACGAATGTCCAGTGCTTCGATCCCAGATCGATCCGGTGCAGACTTAACCAGGCGGAATACCCGAACGGATATGCGGTTACAGCCAGGACTGCTAGCAGGGTCGGTAGGACCATCAGCACCGCATACAGCAACTCCTGCCGCCGGAGTTTACCAGGGTGCCATTGGGCACGCGAGGCGATCTCCCCGGGGGTGCCCACCGCTCTCGCTTTACTGATCGTCATCTGTCCCCCTCGCTCGTACACAGAAGGGATGCACCGGACACCAGCTGGATGTCCGACGGATCGGGCGAGCCGACGACGGTACGCCGGGAACTCACCGCGCGGGCGTGCTCACTTCGCGTTCTTCTTGAGGGTAACGGCCTTGTCATTCAAATCCTTGATGAGTGTGCCGATGTTCGCTTTGCCGGCGATGTAGTCCTGCACTCTCCCCATCATGAACCAATCCCACTCCGGGAACCACGACGCCTTCGCGATGTCGCGCGTCCTTGATGTGGCGATCTGCTGCTTGGTGATGTCGAGGTTGCGCCAACTCTTCCAGTTCATGACCACCTCAGGATCCTCGATGACCTCTTTCCATGCGGTACCGAGGCCGAAATCGAGCGCCCATCGCTTGGCGACGTGATACTGGCCATCCTTCGCCTTGCCCCCAAAGAACTGCATCAGGTTCCACGCCCGATCGCTATCGACAGGCTTCGCTCCCATCAGGTACATCGCCGTCCAGATGAATGTCTCGTGGGTCTTGCCCGGGATGAGGGCGTTCTTAACGGCACCCGCAGCCTTCGACTGTTTCGGATCATTCATCGTCTTCTGGTCGTAGTCGTGGAGGACCATGAAGGTATGGCGCCCCGTCTGATACGCGGGCAACGCCTCTTCCTGCAGGGTGAGAATATCGGGCGGCACGAGCTTCTGGTCGTACATCATCTTATGCCACTCGAGCACCTTGCGGAAGGCCACCCCACCGTCCTTGAAGGTGGGATTGAACTCTTGGTCGAAGACCGACTCTCCCTCTGAATACCAGGCCGCGAAGATGCTCCAGGACAGTGATGCCCATGCACGGTTCCAGGCACTGATATACGGGAAGTCCGCAATGCCCTTGCCTTTCAGCTCCTTGGCCTGGTCGGTCAGTTCCTCCCAGCTCTGCGGTGGTTTCCAGTTCTGCAGCTGTGATGTGTGGTTCTCATTATAGATGAACGCGTTGTGGCCGCTATAGTAGGGCAGGCCCCCGAGGCGACCGTCCGGCAGCGAGAGGTCCTTGACATTGCCGGGGTACATGAGGCCCTTCATGTCTTTGGCTCCCGGCAGGTCTTCGATGTCCCGAATCCAGTTCGCAGTCTTCCAGCGGACGAGGTGGTCCTCCTCCGAATACATCATGTCGTACGTCTGGCCGCCGATCAACTTGGTCTCGGCGACCGCGTGGTACTCCCCGGGCGTGAGATCGTAATTAACGTTCTCGTTGTAGAGCTGGGAGAATGTGGTGACATTCTGCTCGACGATCTCGGGATGATAGGTCCAGCCGACAAAGTGCAGGGGAGTCCCCGGCGCTTGCACCCCCGCAACCGACTTGATGACGTCCGGCTGGGTTGCGGGGGCGGCGGTGGGCAGCCCCGAGGTGGACGATGGACCGGTCGAACTTGTGCGCCCGCAGGCCTCGAGGACCGGAAGGGCGCTTGCCGCCGCCGCGAAGGCCGTGAGCCGCTTGAGGAGCGTCCGTCGTGGGAATGGCGTGGATCCGGATTGCATCGTTGTCATGGGAAAGTAACCCTCCTTTGCAGTACTCCGTCGCACACCTCGTCTGTAGGTCAAGGGGACATTTCGGCCATAAATGCGATGGTCTTTCCGCTCGTTCCTTCTACCTGATCCCCATGTGTGAGGGCGGCGGTCAGGTAGTCGAAGTGCGAAAAGCCCGGTAACTTCTGACACCGCTGTGACCGGAATATGCCCCCTTATCCTCTGACGCGGCCTGCTCCGTCATTCGTGCGCACCCGTGCGCCACGGCCCGGGTTTCATGGGTGTCAACGAGAAGCCCGCGTCTCTTGGCAGTACGCCCCTTTCTCTATCTTTGTGAGTTGATGCAATGGTTGAACTAACAGATGCTTGCAATAAAACCGGCTCCGGTTCCGCTTGGATAGCGCAATCCTAACACAGGAGGGACCGAATTGGAAGATACATATTCCCAATACCTTTGGCCAACAGGGGATGCGCGGCGAGATCGCCAGATGATCACCGCCACCCGAGGCGCGTTGCCGTTCGCCGACGCTACATAGACACCTGCCAGGGAGTGGCGTTATACTCGCGCGTCATTGCCTCAGCAGCCTAATAGGTGCTGGTATATTCATGTCGCACGATTTCGCCGTGTGGTGAGACGAAACGGCGACCGACATGCTGCGAGAACTTCCACGCACTTCCTTAGCTGCAGTGAGAGGCACCAGCGGTGGGTAGTAACCTTACGGCATACCGAATCGCCGAGCCGATGTGGCGGCGAACGCAGCTGCGGACGTTGGAGGAGCGCATGACCGTCGAAGAACCGAGCCGTCCCTTGCCAGCCGTGGCCGACGCGATCGTTGTCGGTGGAGGGACCGCAGGGTCAATCGTGGCCGCTCGCCTCTCGGAGGATCCCACTCGCTCGGTGTTGCTCCTGGAACTGGGCCCTGACTACGGCGCGGACCCGGCCAACTGGCCCGTGGAATTCACGGATTCCTTCGCCAGCGCGCCCGATTCGCACAGCGGCGTGCACGCCTGCGAATCGGGCGCGAACGGGCGGAGGTTGCCCCTGCCGCGCGCCCAATTGATCGGCGGGTGCTCCGCGCACAATTCCTGCGGTTGGGTCCGTGGCACGATGGACGACTACGACGCGTGGGCGGACCTCGGCAATCCAGGCTGGGGCTGGGATGAGGTGTTGCCGGTCTTCAATCGCATCGAGCGCGATCCTGATTTCGAGCCGCCGCTGCACGGCAAGGACGGCCCAATCCCCATAAACCGCATCCCGCGCGAGGAGATGAGCGCGTTCGCGGACGCGGCGCTCGAGACCAGCCTGCGCGGTGGCCCGCTCGCTGGTGTGCCCGACTTCAATGGTCGCCACGCCGAGAGCGGGCTGTCGCCGCTGCCGATGAACACGCGTAGGGGCATCCGCTGGAACGCCGCGCTCGCCTATCTTACCCAGACGGTGCGCGCACGCCCCAACCTGACGATCTGCGCCCATACACTGGTGGACACGGTGCTGCTGGAGGGCAACCGCGCCGTGGGTGTGCGCGCCGTCGACGCGACGGGGATAGCGCAGGCGATCACGTCGCGTCGAGTCGTCCTGACCGCCGGGAGCTACGATACCCCGACTATCCTCCTGCGGAGCGGCATCGGCCCGCCCGATGAACTCGCTGCGCTCGGTCTCCACTGTTGCGTCCCGCTGCCGGGCGTTGGGCGGAACTTGCGCGACCATTGTCTCATCCCGACCCGATTCCGGTTGACGGACCGCGAGATGCGAACCGGGCATGCGCTGATCGAGGTTCTCGCCCGCGGGCGCAGCCGCCACGCGCGCGGCACCGACGCCGACTTGCAGCTGATCGTCCAGTGCGGTCCCATC
Organism: Thermomicrobiales bacterium; assembly: GCA_038232175.1. Lineage (GTDB taxonomy): Bacteria > Chloroflexota > Chloroflexia > Thermomicrobiales > JALYUS01 > JALYUS01. The sequence continues at coordinate 1,307 of JBBSII010000083.1, read as the reverse complement.
GCGGCGGGTGCGACCGAGATGGCTGGGGGCTTGGCAGCGGCACTCTACCAGACCCACTCCGTCGGCTCGCTCACGCTCCGCTCCGCCGACCCCACGGCGGCCCCCCGCATCGATCATGGATATTTGACGGACGCACGGGAGGAAGAAGCCCTGGCGGACGCACTCTCCCTTGCCCGCGAGCTTGCGGGCACCCCGCCGCTCAGCACCCTGATCACCGAGGAGGTGCTGCCGGGCCCGACCGTGCGCACCCGCTCGGAGATCCGCGCCTTCATCCGCAACAACGTTGATACAATCTACCACCCTGTCGGAACCTGCAAGATGGGGGCGGAGTCGGACCAGACCGCAGTCGTCTCGGCTCGCGGCGACGTGCACGGGGTCGCAGGCTTGACCGTCGCCGATGGCTCGATCATGCCATGCATCCCCACCGCCAATACGCACTGGCCCATCCTGATGGTAGCGGAACGGGTAGCCGATTTCCTCCTAGCAATCGTCTGAGCCGTTCACCACGATCCCCAACGCCCAAATGTTAACGTCCTCGCGTGTGTACGCGCCCATGGACGGCCTAAGCTTAGCCGAGAGCAAGAGGGTGTACCAATTGACAGAGCGCGCGCCGACAGATGCCGATTAAGACGGTTCTTCGCCAAACCCTCCAGTTTCCCGCACCTCCCCGCCCCGCCCTGTACCACTCTGATACCGTTTGATACTTGTTCTTCGCCTAATCCCCTTCCGGCGAACAACATCGGTCTTCGGCCACGGTTTCCTTCCCGCTAATCGGCTCTCGGTGCCGGATTAGGCGAACATCATTTGTGATCGTTCCGTGCCAGTTACGCCGTGACTGCGCTATTCTGTCGCTCGTGATGTCCCCAGGAAAGAGATTGAGCGCGGCACCACCTGCGGCGACACGGTTCACTCCACCGCGCGCAGGTACTGATAGAGCGTCTCGCGGCTGATCCCGTACGCTCGCGCCACCGCCGCCTTTTGCTCCCCCACCGCAACACGTTGGCGCAGTTCGGCCCGCTGCACTGCGTTGAGCGCCTTCTTGCGCCCGCGGTACGCCCCCCGCCGCTTCGCCAACGCGATCCCCTCCCGCTGCCGCTCGCGGATCAGCGCCCGCTCGAACTCCGCGAACGCCCCCATCACCGACAAGAGCAGCGTCGCCATCGGCGCGTCTTCCCCGGTGAAGGTCAGCCCCTCCTTGACGAACTCCACCCGGATACCCCGCCCGGTGAGAGACCGCACGATCCGGCGGAGATCATCGAGGTTGCGCGCCAGGCGGTCCATGCTGTGCACGACGACCGTGTCCCCCT